>CAZFXW010000001.1:0-55454 GCA_964523385.1 uncultured Peptoniphilaceae bacterium
AGCTCTTCGGTAAGATAGGCACCCTTTTAGAGGTGACCGAAGATGAAATGGATTCAATTGGAGCCTTATCCTCTTCAGGCATAGCCTTTGCCGCCTATGTCCTCAACTCCTTTGCCCAGGCAGGTAAGACCATTGATATCCCAGAAAAATACTTAAAGACAGTGGTCAACCAGACCTTTGCTGGAGCCATAGCCATGACTCAAGGAGACATGAGTCCTGTAGAGCTGATGGAGTCGGTAGCTACAGAAGGCGGATCTACTATAGAAGGCTTAAAGACTTTAAAGACCCAAGAAGTAGAGGAAAAAATCATCCAGTCGGTTCAAGCAACTAACGCTAAAATGAGAAATATGCTAGGAGGTAAGTGATGAGAAGAATACTAGGCCTGCTAATTCTAGCCTTAGTTCTCTTAACGGCCTGCAAATCTAAGGAGGCTACTGACAAGGGTTTCCACGGTTATGCAAGTATCTACCCAGTTTACGACTTGGGACTGAAGATAGCCGGCGACAAGGCCCAGATAGAAATGCTCCTGCCAATGGGGGCTGACGCCCATGATTGGGAGCCTAGCGTTGGAGATATGAGAGACTTGGAAGAGGCAGACTTTTTAATAATCAATGGCCTAGGCTTTGAAGGTTGGGTCGATTCGGTAATTTCTTCCTTAGACAATAAGCTGGTTTTAATTCAAACGTCCCTAGATATAGAACCTATAAAAGATGAACTAGAACATCAGGGCCATGATCATGGAGGCTTAGATCCTCATATCTGGATTTCACCAGCTAATGGGAAAAAGATGATGGAAAACATAGCCCAGGGCATAAGCGAGATTGACCGGGCCAATGGCGACTACTATATGGAAAACTATAAAACCTACGAAAAGAAATTTGACGACTTAGAAAAGTCTTATAGGGAAGGCCTAGGAGCCTTGGAAAATAAGACCCTCTTAGTTTCCCATTCAGCCTTTGGCTACTTAGCAGAAGACTACGGACTAAAGCAGGTCAGCATTGAAGGGCTTATGCCCGAGTCTGAGCCTACACCTAAGGGTTTGGCAGCAGTTGTAGATTTGGTCAGAGAGGAAGATATTAAGGCTATTTTTGTAGAAGAAGGGGAGAGCAGTAAGACAGCAGAGGCTGTGGCTGCCGAGACAGGAATAGAGATTTACACAATTTCCAACCTAGAGACTATTAGTCAAAAGTACCAGGAAAATGGAGAAGACTATTTTTCAATTATGGAGAGAAATTTAGAGACTATAGTAGAAGGGCTGAGCAGATGAAAATAATCGATATCCATGGACTTTACTTTTCCTATCCTAACAATTCGGTATTGAGAAACCTAGACTACAGCTTAGAAGAGGGAGAATTTTCCGCTATTATAGGCCACAATGGCTCAGGTAAGAGCACCTTGATAAAGATAATCCTAGGTGAACTAAGCCCCCAAAGGGGAAAAGTAGAGATTAATGGTAGGAAAATAGAGAAAAGTGACCCTCTGCCTATGATTGGCTATGTTCCTCAGAGGGATTTGGTGGAGATAGGCTTTCCTGGCTCGGTATTGGAAATAGTTAGGGGCAATCTATACTGCCAAACTACTAGGTTAAACTTTTTTAAGAAAGAAGTAAGGAGCCGGGTCCAAGAGGCCTTAGAACTGGTGGGGGCTGGAAAACTGATAGACAAACAGCTAGGCCAGCTGTCCGGAGGCCAAAGGCAAAGGGTTATGCTAGCCAGGGCCCTAGTCCACGATCCGGAGATATTGATTCTTGACGAGCCAAACAAGGGGTTAGATTCAGGGACCACAGCTAAATTTTATAGACTCCTTAGGGAAATCAACTTGGAACAAGGAGTAAGCATAATCACAGTCACCCACGACATTGACAATCTCTACAGCTATGTAGACAGCATTCGCTGCTTGGGCAAGGGCTATCTATTAAAACTCAGCAAGGAAGATGTTGGCCGAGAGTTAGAACATAGACACTATCACCCAGAACGAGAGGAGGCTTAATGGCTAATATATTTGAATACTCATTTATGATAAGAGCCTTCTTAGTTGGAGGAGTATTAGCTATCATTATCCCCCTAGTCGGAGTCTATGTGGTCCTAAGGAGAATATCTATGATGGGCGACGCGCTGGCTCACTCATCTCTGGCAGGAGTTACTGCAGGACTGGCCTTTGGCTTTAATCCAGTCCTAGGGGCAGTGGTCTCAACTATCTTTGCCGGCCTCTTTATTGAAAGCATCAGGTCTAGGTTACCAGCCTATAAGGAAATGTCTATCGGAATAATAACATCGTTGGGAGTGGGCCTGGCTGGAGTCCTATCCGGATTTGTCACCAATTCAACTGGTTTTAGCTCCTTTTTATTTGGATCAATTGTGGCTATTTCCGACCAAGAGCTTTACTTTGTACTGGCTGTAGGAGCCTTAGTTTTGGCCAGCGTGGTCTTTTTCTATAGGGAACTCTTTTTATTAAGCTTAGATGAAAGAGGAGCCCAGCTCCTAGGAGTGAGGTCAAGGATAATTGGACTGATCTTTACTTTTTTAATCGCCTTGACTGTTGCAGTGGCTGCTAGAACAGTAGGTACATTAATAGTGGCCTCATTGATGGTAGTGCCAGTGGCTTCGGCCATGGCCCTAGCTAGATCCTACTTTCAAACTTGCATCTATTCAGTTGTTTTTGGAATTTTAGCTAGCCTTATCGGGCTTTTATTATCTTTCTACCTAGACCTTAGGCCGGGAGCTACCATAGTTTTAGTGTCTATAGGCCTGATGATTTTGGCAACTTTTATAAGTAGGCTTAGAAAATGAAAAATTTAAGTGAAAAGTTTTCCATAAGAAAAAACGACATAATAACAATTGTAGGCTCAGGAGGCAAGACCACTCTTATGTATACCTTGGCTGGGGAACTGGCTCAAAAGGGAAGGGTCCTTATCACCACATCGACTAAAATCGGAGTTCCTAAAGGAGACAGGGGAGACCTAGTCTACTTTGAAGATCTGGCAGATTACATCCGGCCCAAAGGGGGAGTAATAACTGTTATGGGCCAGGGGAGAAAGGGAAGGATGATTCAGTCGATTGACGATTCCTGGCTGGGAAAGGTAAAAGACCAATTTGATTACATCCTTATGGAAGGAGATGGGGCCAAGCGCAAGCCTTTAAAGGGCTGGCGGGACTTTGAACCCGTAGTCTTGGAAGCCAGCAGGATAACTATAGGAGTTTTACCCCTAAGGCTAGTGGGCCAGGAAATCATCGACGAGCAAATCTTCAACCCAGAGATATTCAAAAAAGACTTTGGCTTTGAATCCAGGCTGGACTTTGAAGTTGTCTGGAGGATAGTCAGTTCAGACCAGGGAATCTTCAAGGCCAGCAAGCCAGAGGATAGGAAAATCCTCTACCTAAGCCAATCCCAAGGCTTAGAAGAGCTGGGAGACCAGCTAAAGGCCTACTTAGAAGAAAAAAATGAAGCTATAGAAGTATACTATTAAAAAAGAGCCCTAGGCCTCTCTTTTACTTGTTACTATTTATCTAGGACAATAACTCTGTAGTCGTCGTAGTAGTTTCTGATGATCTGGTCGGCTATAACCACAGTCCTCCCAATAGAGTCTAAATTATCTAAAACCTTTATTCTCAAATCTTCGTTCAAAATAGAGAAATTGTCGTCGATATAGATGGGTCCCTGACTTTGGTAGATAGTTCGGGCTAGGCCTATTCTAAAGGCTTCTCCACCAGAGATATTGGTAGCATCTGGCTCAAGGATTTGAGAAAATCCCTTTTAAAATCATTTCCAGTCAATCCGGCGATTTCAATAGCCCAGTTAAACCTAGCCTGGTCCCAGTCCCCTAAGTATATATTTTCTTTTATTGTCTGTTTTAGAAGGCTAGGCTCATAGGTTTGAAAGCTAGAGTATGGCACTTTTTCAGAGGCCCTTTCTAAAAGAGAGGTCTTTCCCCAGCCCGTCGAGCCAAGGAGGATGTTCAACCTGCCTTTTTCTATCCTATTAAGAAAATTCAATGACCAGTCTTGGGGGCCAGTCTTTTTTCTAAACTCAAAGAATTTCCTATTAAGATTTTCCAAGTATGCCTTCATTTATTGGTAGAGCAGATTAGAGCTATTCATATAATCGGCTACTTGCGAGAGAGACTCTGAATAGGTTAGAAAGAGGACCAAGGCTTTTTTATCCTTAAATTTTTGTAAAAGCCTAGCGACATTTTCCACTCCCATGTGGGTAAAGGCTTCGTCGAGTATAATAAAACTCCGCTGAGAGTAGATTGTTTCCATAAGATTTATCAGCATAATCTGTCCAGTAGATAAGTTCTGACCAGACTCTACATTAGCTTTAAGCTCTTCTAATTCAGGGCCTAGTTGGGTTTTAAGCAACCAATCTTTGGATATGGACTTAGAACTGTTTTGTGCTAGGAAACTTATCTCCTTTTGGTAGGAAGATTTCTTATAATTCCTAACATCCACACCATTGAACTTGATAGACCCTGAGTCTAAGTCCATTAACCGGCCTAAGAGATTGACTAGGGTCGTCTTTCTACTACCAGATAGACCGATAAGTGCATAAACTCTGCCAGCCACCAAGCTTAGGTTTAGATCCTTTAATAGCTCATAATCACTATAGGAAAAAAATCCATTTTCTACTAGGATTTCCTCAATAGGTACTTCTAGTTCCATGGACCCATAGGCCTGGCTGTCTTTGATTTCTAAAATCCTTTCAATCCTATCTACAGAAGCTTTAATTCCAGGAGCCGACTCTAATTGAACCCTAAAATCTTCCACTGGTTCTTCTAAAAGACTGACGTGGTGGAGAAAGAGAAAAACTCCTCTAGGATGGAGTCGGCCAGTGGCCACTGCCCAAGTTCCCAGGCCTAGAAGGGCAATTTTCAAGGCAGAAAATCCCTTGAGAGATACCAACCGGTATCTGTAGGCTAGGTAGGAACTTACAAAATCCTTAGAAAAATAGTTGTAAATAAAGTCAGCTGGGTAGTTGTTCAGGTAATCCAACCTGCCTAGGCCTAGGAAGTCTTCCATTGTCTTAGATACGGTGGCAAAGGCATTGAGAAAGGCTTCATTGGCTACTTAAGTATCCTCTAAGACCTAGGCCTATTTTTTACTTATCCTTGAGAAGGAAAAAGCCATTAATCCAAAGACTAAAACCATAGCCAGAGGAGCTAGAACACTCTCTAAGGCAGAGACCAAGACCATACCGACTATAAGAACCAGGCCCTTGATTATTAATCCTAAAAAGTGGATATAGAAATTAGCTACCTGGACAGCGTCCTTATCCAAGGTCTGGGCAATTTCACCTAGTTGTTAGGTTTCTACAGCCTCCTGGTCTCCATCTACAAGCCTTTGGACCATTTTCCTCCCCAAATCACCAACCAGCCTCCAAAAGAGAAAGCTTGAGAAGAAGTAGGAAAAAAGTGTAAAGGCCAACCTAGCCAGGATTAGGGCTGAAATTAGAATAACTATAGACTTTTCTATAGGGCTACGGTCGTAGAGGCTTTCAATAATGTTTGCCAGGAAAATAGGGTAGGCAACCCTGATAAGTCCTAAGACCACTACCAATATGTAACTCAGAAATAATTTAAAACCATATCCCTTAAACATTGGTCCTCCTTGATAAAATATCTTATTTATTTAATTATAGGCTAGTTTAGGTTTATCACAAAGCCCTAGCCCCTTAGTTTTAATAACAAGAATATAGGGTATAAATACTCCAAATGAACAAATATTAGGAGGACAAGATGAAATACATTCACACCTGTATTAGAGTTAAGGACCTAGAAGAGTCAATTAAATTTTATACCGAAGCCCTAGGCTACGAAGAGAGAAGGAGAAAAGACTTTCCAGAAGACAAGTTCTCCCTAGTCTTCCTAGCCTTACCAGGAGACGAAAACGAACTAGAGTTAACCTACAACTACGACCATGGGCCCTACGAATTAGGCAACGGCTTTAGCCACATAGCACTGGGAACAGAAGACCTAGAGGGAACCCACAAGAGAATCAAAGAAGCAGGCTACAAGGTGACAGACCTTTGGGGGCTGCCAGGCCAAGAACCCCACTACTTCTTCGTAACCGATCCAGACGGCTATGACGTAGAAATAGTAAGGCAAGACTAAAAAACAATATAAGATTAGACGGCGTAAGCCGTCTTTTTTATTTCCCAAGGTTGAAAGAACAGGGGACCTATCTTTGTTCATATATATAAATTGTTCTATCTATTAAATGCCAGTAGGCTCCTACAGTGTAGGTCAATTGACACAAGAGTCTAACACCCTTATAATCGTCAAGACCGTTAGATATTAATTTTATGCCTATAGATTGGAGCTATTTATGGATTTTGAAAAACTTGCAAAGGAATTTATGGAGAATTTAATCCTCTACTATAAAAGAAGGCCCCTCTGTAGTCTACAGGAAGGCCACAGGGGCCAGCGTATGATATTAAATATCATAGCCAATAACTCAGGAGAAATCTCCCCTGGTCAGATAAGTAGCTTGGTGAAGATTTCCTCTGCCAGAACGGCTAAGGTTTTAAATAACCTAGAAGACTTGGGCTATATCCAGAGGCAGATAGATCTAGAGGACCGGGGCAAAACAATTATTTGTATAAGCAAAAAGGGCCAGACCAAGGCTGAGAAATACAAGGAAAAAATGCTGGCCAACATTGGCTCTATGCTAGAGTATTTGGGTCCAGAAGATAGCCTGGATTTCACTAGAATTATGAAGAAGTTGAGTGAATATAAGATAAGGGAGGATTTAAATGATTAAAATACTCAGAAACTTAGACCGAAAAAGCTGGTTTACTTTGATATTAATAACCGTTCTTACCGTAGGCCAAGTTTACCTAAATCTTCAGATTCCAGCCTATATGTCGGCAGTTACCAGGCTACTTCAAGAGCCTGGATCATTGGTTACTGACATTTATAGCTTTGGATTTAAAATGATAATAACTGCCATAGGCTCAATAGTACTGGCTATAATCGCCGGATTTTTTATTGCCCGAACGGCAGCTAGTTTAATAAGAAATATTAGATTTGCCCTTTATGATAGAATAGCAGATTTTTCCATGAAGGATATTAACCAGTTTTCAACAGCATCCTTAATTACTAGAACTACTAACGATACAAATCACGTTCGAATCGCCTACTCAATGGGATTGCAAATAATATTATCCTCTCCAGTAATGGCCTTTTTAGCCATTAGACAAATTATGGGAAAATCCTATGAATTTGGGCTGGCAACTGCCATTGGGGTAGGAGCACTGACATTAGTTTTTATTGTTTCATTAATCTATGTAATGCCAAGATTTGCCCGTATGCAGTCTTTAACCGATGAGATAAACAGAGTTTCTAGGGAAAATTTAACAGGCTTAAGAGTAATTAGAGCCTACAACGCAGAAAACTATCAACAGGAAAAATTTGAAACAGTTAATGGCAATCTATTCTACAATCAAATTCAAATTTACAGAACTTTTGCCATATTAAGGCCTATGACCTTAATAGCCGCACAGGTTTTAATTTTATTTATATATATTATTGGAGCTCATTTAATAAACTCAGCAGGAATGGACCAGGCACTGACCATATTTTCCGACATGATAGTATTTTCACAATACGCCATGCAGATAATCTTTGCTTTTATTATGCTGGTCATAATTGCCATAATCATGCCTAGAGCTCAGGTTTCTGCAAATCGTCTTAACGAGGTTCTGGACACAAAAAGCTCTATCATAGAAGGAAAGCTGACAGAAGGAAAGCCGGGAATTTATGGAGAGCTAGAGTTTAAAAATGTTTCCTTTAAATATCCTGATGCAGAAGACTGTATTGTTGAGGATATAAGCTTTAAAGTAACTAGGGGAAAAACCCTAGCCTTTATTGGTTCAACTGGTTCTGGTAAAACCACCTTAGCAAATCTAGCCATGAGATTCTTAGATGTAACAAAGGGAGAAGTTTTAGTGGACGGAGTAAACGTAAAAGACTATAAATTGGAAGCTCTTTACAATAAATTAGGATATGTTTCCCAAAGATCCATGCTCTACCGAGGAGATATTGAGTCAAATATTAACTTTGGCAAAAACTCTAGAAAAACTATTGAGGAAGCAGATATTTACAAGGCCATAGACATAGCCCAGGGTACAGATTTTGTTAGAAGTGAAACAGATGAGATTAAGGCACCAGTAGCCCAGCTAGGATCTAACTTCTCTGGGGGTCAAAAACAAAGACTTTCGATAGCTAGGGCAATATTTAAAGACCCAGAAATACTCATCTTTGACGACTCCTTTTCCGCCCTCGACTATCAAACAGATAGAAAACTGAGAAATCGTCTAAAAGAAGAAACAAAGGACGTTACAAAAATAATTATAGCCCAAAGGGTTGGAACAATAATAGATGCCGATGAAATCATCGTTTTAGATAAGGGAAGAATAGTTTGTAAAGGAAGCCATGAAGAATTACTAAGAACTTCTAAAGTATATTTAGAAATCGCTAAGAGTCAGTTGTCAGAGGAGGAATTAAAGCTATGAAAAAAAGAGTAAATAAAGAAAATTCTCCTTTACAAAACCTGTCTAGGACACTATACAAGCTTTTAAGCCATGATAAAAAGTATTATCCCCACTTTATAATAGCCACAGTGGCCGCTATTGTAGCCACATTATTTCAGGTAATTGGACCGACCTTTATTTCAAAAATAACCAACACCATAGTGGCAGGACTGCCAAAGGTAGTAGGAGAAAGTTCAAATATCGATTTGAAAGAAGTAGTAAGAATAGGAACAATCCTAGGGGTCATTCACTTTTCTTCCTTTGCCTTAAATGCAGTTAAAAACTTAATACTTGCCAATGCTACATTAAATATCACAAGAACCCTTAGAACAGAAGTGTCTAGAAAAATAAACAATCTCCCCCTGTCCTTTTTTGACACTACCAGCTTTGGAGATATACTTTCCAGAATTACCATGGATGTAGACACAGTTTCAGAAACCTTAAACCAATCAGTGGGAGCTATGCTACAGGTACTGACGGTTTTAGTAGGTGCTATAATAATGATGTATCTTACCAACATTATTTTAGCAACAGTGGCCACATTAGTAGCCCTTGTAGGTTTCTATGTAATGCTGAGAATAGTTAGAATATCCCAGGAACATTTTGGAAAAATCCAAGAAGGATTGGGAGGAATGAACGGCCATGTAGAAGAGGTTTATTCCGGTCATGACGTAATAAAAGCCTACAATGCCCATGAAATGATGAGAGAGGATTTTGCCTACTATAACGATATGATTTTTGAAGCAGGGTGGAGATCCCAGTTTTTCTCTGGGTCAATGACTCCCTTAATGGAGTTTACTTCAAACTTTGCCTTTGTATTAGTGGCAGTAATCGGATCAGTAATGACTAAAAACGGTTTAATTCAATTTGGAACCGTAATAGCCATGATGATTTACGTTAGAATTTTCACCCAACCCCTGTCTCAATTGGCCCAAACTTTCACTAATTTTCAAAGAACCTTTGCTGCTTCAGAGAGAATTTTTGAATTCTTGTCCAACGAAGAGATGGAAAGTGAAAGCAATAAAAAGCCAACTATAGAAAAGGCAAAAGGCCATGTGACATTTGAAAATGTAAAATTTGGCTACCAGCCAGGCCAGGAAACGATTAAAGACTTTTCCTTAGACGTGGTACCCGGACAGAAAGTAGCCATTGTTGGCCCTACAGGAGCAGGTAAAACCACCTTGGTAAATCTGTTAATGAGATTTTACGAAATAAATTCGGGAAAAATCCTAATCGACGGTCATAATATAAAAGAAACTACCAGAGCCAACATTCACGACCAGTTCTCCATGGTACTACAAGACACGTGGATTTTTGAAGGAACCATAAAAGAAAACATCATCTACTCGGTAGAAGGAGTTACCGACGAAGAAGTAGTAGAAGCGGCAAAGGCCGTAGGACTTCACCACTTTGTAATGACCATGCCTAAGGGCTACGACACAGTAATAGGAGAGGCAGACCAGCTTTCAGAAGGTCAGCTTCAGCTCCTAACCATAGCCAGGGCCATGATTAAGGATGGTCCTCTCTTGATCCTAGATGAGGCCACCTCAAGCGTAGATACAAGGACAGAGGAAATAGTTCAAAGGGCCATGGACAAGTTGACCGAGGGAAGAACTTCCTTTGTAATTGCCCATAGACTCTCAACTATTAGAAACGCAGATATAATTCTAGTTCTAGAAGCCGGAGATATAGTGGAAACAGGGACTCATGATGAACTTATGGCTGCCCAAGGCTTCTACGCCGACCTATATAATGCCCAATTCGAACTATAACAATGACGGCTTCGGCCGTCTTTTTTTATGTATTAAAGAAACTAAGGCTAAATATATAAAATGATTTATCTATATGAACAGAGATACGTCCCCTGTTCTGTAAACTCGCGCAAAAAATGATAGAATAAAAGAAAAATTAACTAAAAAATAAAAGGAGGTAACCATGCTAAAGAAACTACTAATGGGCCTGGTCTTTATCCTAGTCGTCTCCTTTCTAGGCCTGACAATCTACATAGGCCTGGCTACAGCCTATGGCCGCGTCTGGGGACAGTCGCCTCCTACAGGAAGGCGGATGGAATCGCCCTTACTACAATCCCATATCATTAATTTACCCTAGCTGTAGGGATAATTGATAAAATCATGTTTTTTGATTTTTCAACTGTCCGTTTTCTCTTCACCATAGTAACAATATTAATGGATTGAATTGAAATATTAATATCAATCACGTTAATTTTTATAAAACAATTTCAAATATTTTATTAATTCAATAATTATTTATGTAATAGGGTATAAGTGCTTTGTAGGATAAAAGATCAAATAACTCTATAGGAGGAAAACAATGCTATTTGAAAATAAAGTAGTTCTTGTTACAGGTGGAACCAGAGGAATTGGCTTTGTAACGGCTAAGGCTTTCCTAGACGAAGGAGCCCAAGTAATCTTCTGTGGATCTAGAGAAGAATCTGTAGATAAAGCTAGCGCAAAACTGTCAGAAGACTATGATAGTGGAAAATTCAAAGGAATCTGGCCAGACCTACTAGACTATGACTCCGTAGAAGCAACTTTTAAAGAAGTAGCAAAAGAGTACGGAACAATCGACGTGTTGGTAAACAATGCTGGAATCGCAGCAACTGAGCCTTTAGAGGATGTCACAGGTGAGATGTTCAAAAAAGTAATGGACTTAAATGTAAATGCAGTCTTTTACTGTTCTAAGGCAGTCAGTGAGATAATGAAAGAAAATGGAGGCGGGGTAATCTTAAACGCATCATCAATAGTTTCTAGAGATGGCCAAGAAACAGGTATCGCCTACCCAGTAAGTAAGTTTGCGATAAACGGCCTAACCCTATCTCTAGCAAAAGAACTTGCCAAGCACAATATAAGGGTAAATGCTGTCGGCCCAGGAATAACAAATACCGATATGGTGGCAAATACGCCTAAGGAATTAATCGAACCATTTATCGCAACTATACCCCTAGGTCGCCTAGCAGAACCAGAAGATATCGCCAACGCCTACATATTCTTAGCCAGTGACAAAGCCAGCTACATCAGTGGTCAAGTCCTATATGTAGACGGTTTAACAAGAATATAATCAAAAAGTGCAGAATTTTCTGCACTTTTTTATTTTCTTTATCCAACTATGCTGTAGGGACGCTTGATAAAATCGTGTTTTTCGATTTTTCAAGGGTCCAGGCCACCTTCTCATTTCCCGTTCTTCATATTTTTTGCCCGTCGTTCGGTAGGAAAGGGCCGTACCTGGACCTTCCGCTCTTCTATTCAACGTCCATTCCTCTAATTCACCCTCCCGTATATCCGAAAAAACCTAGCAGTAGGGATAGTTGATAATCCGGTGTTTTTTCGGATTTCAACTGTCCGTTTTTCTTAAATTTTTGGTTATTAATTAATAAATAATCATAATTTTCTAAAAAAACCGAAAGTTCACATAAAAGACTTATTCTGTCTATTGGAATGTCAAATTGATTTGCTATACTATGCTTACAAGTTAAGAAACTCAACTTGAATAAATTTCTAAAGGAGTTCAAAATGAAAAATTCACGAAAAGTTATCGCAGCAGGTACACTTATGCTATCAGCATTACTAATAATGGGGCCAGTTTCTGCCTTGGCAGAATCACAGGTCAATCAAGAAAACATAAACGAAATGTATGGGGAAGAAATTTACGCAAAAACAATGTATGAGAAAATGGTTGAAAAGTTTGATAATGATGACTATTATCAAAGATTGATAAGAGCAGAGACTAACCATTCTAACGCTGCAAAAAGACTTATGGACAAAAATAATATCACAGTGGTAGATAATAAAGTCGAAGTTAAGGTAGCTGATGATGAGCTAACTGCATTAAAACCGGCCTATGAGTATGAAGTAAAAGACGTTGAGACCTTAGACGAGCTAATAAAAAATACTGAGAATCCAGATGAGATTCGAGTTTATGAAAGATTAAAAGCCGGATCAGAGAGACATGCCAAGTCATTAGAAAGAGCAATCGGCCTTTATGAAGAAGGTAAAACGAAAATCGCAGAAAATATGACTGGTGGTCAAAACAAGGCAGGCAGGGGAAGAAATAACAATAGTAGCAGTGAAGGCAACAGAGGCATGAATAACCCTGACAAAGATGGCAATAAGGTCAAAATGGAGCCTAGGGACAGAAATCCTGATGACTGTCAGTACGAAAATAGACAAGATATGGGAATGAGAAATAATGGCCCTATAAGAGATGGTCAAGGTCAAGGACAGAAGAATAAATCAGGTAAGTAAAAACTTAGATAGCTCCAAGATTGTATTAACTCAATAGATTGAATAAAATAGAGTACAAGAAGTTTTCTTGTACTCTATTTGTTTTTATAAAGGAAGTCTCGTTGGGAGGGAAAGATGAAGGCACTGATTGTTGATGATAATAAGCAGATAACCGAAGTGTTAAAAAGCTTTGCAACTAAAGAGGGAATGGAAGTAGAGCTGGCATATGATGGTGAAGAAGCTTGGGATAAGTTTCAAAGGGAAGAGTTTGACATTATTCTTTTAGATATTATGATGCCAAAACTCGATGGCCTAGAGCTATTAAAAAGAATACGAAAAGTTTCCGTCATTCCAGTCATTCTAATTACCGCCAAGGGAGATGATTATGAAAGGGTAATGGGCCTTGATTATGGCGCCGACGACTATATTGTAAAGCCATTTTCCGTAGCCGAAGTAATGGCCCGAATTCGCGCCATCTTGAGGAGGGCAGATTTATCTGATTCAAATAGGCAAAAGATTGAAATAGACAACTTGACTTTAAACCTAGATGAATACTCTTGTAGCTTAGATGGAGAAGAGATCCAGCTGACGAAGAAAGAATTTGAGATACTCTGGCTTCTAGCAAGTAACAAAGACAAGGTCTTTACCAGGGATAATATATTAGATAGCCTTTGGGGAATGGATTACTATGGAGACACTCGAACGGTAGACACCCATATAAAGCGTATCAGATCTAAACTAAAGAAAGACACCAATAAGTGGCAGGTATCAACTGTGCGTGGAGTTGGATATAAATTCGAGGTTGAGTAAAATGAGCCCATTGACCAGACGATTAATTTTATATTTCCTAATTATCATCCTATCCCTTTCCACTATAAGCGGAATCCTATTCTTAAATCTAGGAAGAAAGAGCCTAGAGAATTCTTCTATAACTTATTTAGAAAAAAGAGGATTAAGGATTTCAGCCTTTATTTCCAATATTCTAGAAGCCTCTGCATCGGAAAACAGCACGAATACGCCCAACAACTCTATAGGTTCAAAACCAAAGCGCAAAAACCAATCTCCCGGCAAAAACTTTATTAAATGGATGAATGAACTTCTGGAGACAGATATAAGAATTGTCAGCAAGGATGGAAAATTAATTGAATCAGCCTTAGACAAAAACTCCATTGATTTCAATCAACTGAATGAGAGCGAGAAAACAATCGTAAATGCTGCCTTTAATGGAGACACCTCCTATACAAAAGAATCTTCTTTCTTAGACAATGAAAGCTCCATAACCCTGGCAACTCCAATAAAAACAAATGGAGAGATTGTGAGTGTTCTACTTTTAAACGAAAGCAATTATTCACCTAAAGAATTTATAAACTCAGGAATTTTCATTTTTCTAATCTCAACACTAGCAGGTGCTACTTTAGTGACCCTTTTGGCAATCTACTTTTCTAATAGATTTATAGAGCCGATAAAAAAACTCAACACTACCACAAAAGAATTGATCAGCGGAAATTATAATGTGACAAGCCACATAGATCAAAAAGATGAAATCGGAGACCTTGCCTATGATTTAGATAGACTAGCAAAGCGACTAGAAATGGCCAGGATTGAAACAGAGTCTATGGAACAAATGCGCGACGACTTTATATCCAGCATGTCCCATGAATTAAAAACACCTGTGACAGTGGTGAAATCCTCCTTAGAAGCATTAAAGGCCAAAGTCATTACCAAGCCAGAAGATATGGAAGAATACCATGAGATCCTTTACGATGAAATGGGTCTTATGGAAAAACTAATCAACGACCTTATGGAATTAAATATGCTTAGAAATGCAAAGTTTAAAATGAACGAGGAAGAGATTAATATCTTAGAAGTTTTAAATAACTCCATTAGAAGCCAGTCTCTCATTGCCCAGGAAAAAAATATCAAAATAGAGAAAAATTACTCAGAAGATTTCTATCTTTTCCATGGAGACTATACAAGGCTAAGGCAACTGTTCACCATAATCCTCAACAATGCTATAAAGCACTCTAAAGAAAACTCAGAAATCACCATCTATGGAAAAAAGACAGATGGAAAATTTACAGTAGAGATTCAAAATTTTGGAGAAACCATCCCAGAAGAAAGTATAGACCAGCTCTTCCAGCCTTTTTACAGGGATAAAGATACAGAAGTAAAAGGATTTGGCCTAGGCCTAGCCATCGCCAAAGAAATCGCCAACCAGCATCATATAGAAATCCTAGTAAAAAGCGACCCAGGTAAAACATCCTTCACCCTCTTTTTCCCAGACCATTAAACCACGCGTAGGGGAGGACCATAAAATCATCCTTTTCGATTTTTGGGCCTCCCGCATTTCCAAGTTAAACCTAGCTGTAGGGATAGTTGATAATCCGGTGTTTTTCCAGATTTCAACTGTCCACTTCTTCTGTTAACCTTCGCTGTAGTGAAGGCCACTCCGTCGGCCTTCATGAGCGCGGACAGAACCGCGCTCACTACAAACCCATTCAGTTGATTTATCCACGCCGTAGGGACCGACTGTCCCCAGGCATTCAGATCTACAGCCCTGCAGGGGTTACCAAATTCCAAATAAATTTGATAAAGACATATCGAACATAGAACCGCCCCTTGTTCATAAAATCCACCGAATCTAACAAGAAAATCATAAAAAATTTTGATGAAGTTCTTGATATAGCAAACTCAGAAACTGAATATAGTTTATACCAAATGAAGTATGAAGAAATAAAAGATAATTTTTTTGAGTCTAGATAACCTTAATATGAGAGTTTTAAAGAATAAAAGTATTATTTAATTAATATTATTAAAACTTTAAATTTAGTAACAAATGTAACAGACAATCTATAAAACTCTCCTGTATAATGAATATTATTATAGAGGAGGAGAAAATTGAGACAAATTATTGAAATAGATGAAGAATTATGTATAGGTTGTGGACTTTGTGCATCAGCTTGCCACGAATCTGCAATCCAAATAATAGATGGAAAAGCTAAACTAATAAGAGAAGATTATTGTGATGGACTAGGAAATTGTCTTTCAGAATGTCCAACAGATGCAATATCCTTTATAGAAAAAGAAGCTCCAGCATACAACCCTGAAGCAGTAGCAAAACACAAAGAAACATTACTAGGCTGTGGTTGCCCAGGATCTATGGCAGAAACCTTTGATAGAAAAGAAAAAGAATCAACAGAAGGTGACATCCAGTCAAGGCTTAATCAATGGCCAGTTCAAATAAAACTTATACCTGCAAATGCAGGATATTTTAATGGAGCAGATGTTTTAGTCGCAGCAGATTGTACAGCCTTTGCCTATGGAAATTTCCACAGAGATTTTATGGATGGGAAAATTTCCCTAATAGGTTGTCCAAAACTTGATGATGGAGACTATACAGATAAATTGACAGAGATATTAAAAATAAATAATATAAAAAGTCTAACATTAGCAAGAATGGAAGTACCATGTTGTGGAGGACTAGAATGTGCTGCAAGACAAGCAGTAGAAAATAGCGGTAAAAATATACCTTTAGATATTAAAGTTATATCTACAAATGGAGAAATTAGATAGTATTTAATAAATAATATTTATTTATGCACACAAAAGAGGACTAAAATAGTCATTTTTTAGTTTTTTAACTTTAACTATAAAAATTGAGCAGAACTTGATAAGTATACACTAGAATTATCTTTCAAACTTCTTCTATAAATCAATTAATAGTTAGAATTATCAAATTTGGGTATAAAATGGCTGAAATGAAACTCGACACTAATATATCTCAAATAGGAATTTAAATATTTTGTTGGCTTTCTCTATTTTTAGCCATTTAACTATCCCCCGTTCCCGGGGGATATGTCATAATTATTTCAATTATTTCTATTACATAATCACAATCAAATACATATTAAGTAGAATGAAATCATTCATTCCAAACAGATTAAATCAAGGTTTTGGCCCTAATACCAGAAGACTGTCAAAGGCTTAATGAGTCAAGATTAAATTACCCTTATAGGGTAATAAATATATCTTGCAAATTAGGTGTGTAAGATCATGACAAGAGAAATACTTTTGCTGATAGAAGAGCATAAATAGAAAAGACAAAGTAAATTCAAGAAAAACACGACTTAATATAAATAACCCAATATACCGTATTCAAGAAAAAGTGAAAAAGCGTATAGAAGATTCAGACTACTATGAAAAAGCTATCCCTTTATTGAGAAAATTTAGCCCAGCCTACGATGAATATTACAAACAGTTACTTGAAGCAAATCAAAGACTTCTGGATAAAAATATATAATCTATAAATAATTTTTGTGAAAGGCGATAGAAAAAATCTATCGTCTTTTATTATCCCCAAAATCAGAAGGGAAGAATGAATAGGATTGTAGATTTTCTTAAGCATTGATTTCCTTTGGTAGTTTTAGTAAAAGATAGGAAAAATTTTTCTGTGTATTATAATAATATATTATGAAAGTTTAATTCACTTTATATATAAGAAATAAATATTTTATTCTGAGATAGATATACTTAAGGCATTATATTATTTGTTTAAAACAGATATGATGATTATGTAAGTGATGTGGTATTCGTACTAATGAGAGGTGGTATTTTTTGATATATTTAAGTCATACGCACGTTGATAAAGAAATTGTTGAACCGATAGCTAATAGACTTGCTGAAATTTATGGAAGAGATAAAATATTTTATGATAGTTGGTCTATCCAACTTGGAGATGGAATAATTGATAAGATGGAGCAGGGCTTATCTAATTTTAATATTCTTTTTTCTTTGTGTCGAAAGATAGTCTGAATAGTAATATGGTTAAAATGGAGTGGCAGAATGCTTTATATGAAGCATCAAAAGGAAATGTTAAAATTATCCCAGTGAATTAGATAGTAGTTCAATGCCTTCAATATTAACTCAAACATTATATCTAAATCTTTACGAGAATGGCCTAGAAGTTGTCCTTATACAAATGGTAAATGTTATTGAAGGTAGAAATATATATAGTTCAGAATTTAATAAATTTAATAATATCATTGCATATTTAAATCGCGTCAACGACAGAGAATTGGATGTTATAATTAAAGTTAAACGTTACATGGAGGCCATTTCTAGATATGTTGGAAATAGTGAAGAGGAAATTCAATATACATATTTTTCAGACCCCTTATGTTTGTATGGATTTAATAAAGATTCAGCTATAGTAGATATAAAATGGAATATT
Organism: uncultured Peptoniphilaceae bacterium; assembly: GCA_964523385.1. GTDB lineage: Bacteria > Bacillota > Clostridia > Tissierellales > Peptoniphilaceae > CAZFXW01. The sequence continues at coordinate 17,998 of CAZFXW010000001.1, forward strand.
ACGTGCAAATGTATTGGCTGTTACTGTTCAACGCGCTACAGTTCCTGGGTTTCCTGTAGAAAATAAAGTAGAAATTCTATATTATTCTATGGAATTCTTAAGGCAAGTTCAGATGATAGTTATACTGAGATTCCAGTAAAAATAATATTTAATAATAATGTACTATAGAAATTCTTATAAATCGGAAATAGCATTTAACTAAAGGGAAGTAATTATTAATATTAGGAGCTGATGTTCTATTAGAGCAAATAATTAATCAAAATTTTTTGCGAATATTAGGGACTATTTTTGTGGTAGGTGCACTTGTCCAAGCTTATATGCTAATAATTACCAAAGATAATAGTGAATCTGATTCTTCAAAAAAAGATAAAATAGAAGAGAGTCAAAAACCAGCATCTAGAATTCTTGAAAATACCGGTAAAATTGTTGGAATATCCTTTTCCCTTGTTTTGCTTTTCAGAATAGTTATATTCTTAATAAAGAATGAAGAACACTTAAAAACTAATTATATTTATATGGTATTTATTTTATTAAATATTTTAATGATAATGGCTTCATCATTTTTCTATATTTATAAAGTCATTAAATTTTTGTTAATAAACAGAAGAGATGAGGATGTAAAACTTGGGGAAGATGAGAAAAACAGTATATTTTATTCTTTTGCATATTTTGTATACATATATATAGAATCTAATAAAACAAGAATATTGAATTATTGAATAGATTGAGGAAAATTAATCAAAATATGTTTGATTTTATATATATTTCCTTTAAATTTACTGTAACTTTCATAGTTTTATTTTATATGATTGCAATGTTATTAATAACAATTTTAAATATAAGCACAATAAAGGTATCTAGTAGGTCAAAGTGCTTTTTATTGATTGATACTATAAAGCCTAGATTCATTAAGTTCTTTAATATTCCTAAAAAGTATTATCGTTTTTTATTAATGAAGATGATAGTGATCTTAAAATTCCTAAAAAGCTATTAGGTACTTTTAATTCATCTAACAATAAAGGAAAAAGTGTTTTTTATGCAATTTCATATATAATTGTAATTTGTATAGAGTGTACTTTTCATTTGTTCTATGCACTAATTAAATTAGTTTTTATGTTTATAGTGGGTATTTTTGTGTTTATTAATAAAATTTACAACGTAACCAAAGAAAAATTAGTTTTCCTTACAGATAATATTGGGATATCAATTTATCGAATAGAACTGTTGGCAATTATAATAGCAGTTTTGAATGTGTATATTAGTCTAGTAACTACAGATATTGTTGCTGAAAGCAGTATATCAATTTTTGAATTTGTTAGCAGTGTACTTTTAATACCAGTAATATTAGCTGAAATTTTAGAAGCTAAAAAAAGTTAGTATTTTGATAATTAATTATCTATTCTTAAATAAGAGTGTAAAAAACCTCATTCGTTTTTAATTGAGGGTTTTTGTGAAAATCTATTTATATTCTACTATATTTAATCCATAGATATTTTGTTTTCTAATTACAGAGCTAGAGAAAGATTATGTCTCACATATATTATTAATTAGAATGAGAACATACAATAAATTCACTATTTTAATACAGTCTAGTTTAGTGAACTTCTTGCGACTTCTGCCATGCATTATCCAATGTCTATTCAAGTGATTAGGTTCTTTTTTATCAAAACTTATATAGCTGTTAAATAACTCTAAACAATGTTCAATAGTATGGAGAAGAGTTATAAATGATATATCAGTATCCTTAATTTCTTCAACATTTTTTAGTTTTAATTCTATAGCTTTGTATCTATTTCTTATAGTAACTTCATGAAGACCGTTAAAATCAGTTATAAGCTCGTCTATTGTTGCAATTATTCTGAACATTGCTATATCAAAATTATTAAATTCAATTGCCTGATAAGACTAATCTAGTATATTTTTATATGGCTTAAATTTTTGTTTTTTATTACATTTATTTGGTATTATTTTTTTACATTTTTATATTCCTTTTTAGAAATTTGTAATAAAATATTATTTATATTTTTAGATTCAAGTAGTCCATGAATAGTATTATCATTTAAAGACTTCCAATAACAAACTGATTATCAATAAGTATATTCCTCCCCTTGTATGCATAGTATACAGTAATAGCAAGAAAATAGGTGATCATTAAACTTAACATTAGGGCTAGCCCTAATGTGATTTTCACACATCTCTTTTATAATAAACATAGAGTTGTGTAGTTTTATCCTCCCCTATAGCTTTGACTATTACACGTAGAATAAACCCACAGCTTTATGTTTATTTGTTAATCGGTTATTTAACGACAAACGTTTGATGTTGACAAGGATACAAGACATAGAGAGATCTGGTTCACAGCTCAAATATTTTACATTAGGAGTGAGTATTGTGATTTATGTAGGAATTGATGTAGCAAAGAATTTACACTATTGCACTATCTTGTTTTCAGAAGAGAGCAAAGAAAAAACCTTCCCCTTTGAAAACAACAGGGAAGGATTTAATAGTTTAATTAACAAGCTATCTAGTCTTGGTAAGATAGAAGCAATTGGGCTCGAGGCCAGGGGGCATTACCATGAAGCTCTAAAAGATTTTCTAGAAAATCATGGCTATGCCCTAAAGGTTTTCAATCCTTTACAAAGGAAAAAGTTCAGGGATTTTTTATCGCTTAGAAATACCAAAACTGATTCGATTGATTGATCTACAATCGCTAAATTGTTATTTCATCGCCTAATCGAGCTACCAGATACATCATATCATTTAGACGAGTTAAAAGTACTAACGAGACAAAGATTTTATCTAAATCAAGATAGATCTAGATACAAAAACAAGCTTAGACAGGTCCTAGAAGTCAATTTCCCAGAGCTTGAAAAGATAGTTGATATCCATGGCAAGGCTATTAGGGCCATGCTTAATGAGTATCCTTCAGCTAAAAGTATCGCCAGCAGTCACTTAAGAAGGCTAGCAAACATCTTAGAAAAGAACTCTAGAGGAGCTTTTAAGAAAGAGAAGGCAGAAGAGATTAGAGAATTACCTAGAATCTCAGTAGGTAAGCACACAAGATCTGCTGAGTTAGAACTAACAAATCTTATTTCTTCTATCAAGCATCTAGATGGAATAATTGGTAACTTAAAGATGGAAATTAAAGAGATTATGTTAGAAATTGATTCTCCCTCACAAGTATTCCAGGCCTTTCGAATACTTTAGGCTCAATGATATTAGGTGAGATTGGCGATATTAACAGGTTTTCTTGTCCTTCAAAGATACTTTCCTATGCTGGAATGGAGGCAGCTATTAAACAATCAGGTAATTTTATTGGCCAGTCCAAAATGGTAAAAAAAGTATCTAAGTATTTGAGCTTTGCCTTGTTTAAAGCAGCAGAAACAGTGTCATTTTATGATAATCATTTTAAAGAATACCTACACAAGAAAAGATTAGAAGGAAAGCATTACAGAGTTGCCCTTTCCCATGTGGCTAGAAAATTAATTAGGGTAATCTTTAAATTATTAACGACTGGAGAAACTTTCGTTTCTCAGTCTTGAATTATTGACAACTTAAAAGTCAAAAGACCCAACTAGTGGGTCAGTTTAGTGTGTGTATTTTGAAAATATTTAGTTATCTATTAGTAGTGAGATTATCTAAAAAAACTACTTGACTAGACATAGTTATTCTACAATTGGGTAAACCAATGGAATATGGCAGAAAAAAAGCACCTATCGGATCATAGGTGCTTTGCTCTTGTTATTATGCTTTAACTCTAAGGTTTTCTGGATCGTAGAAAACTCTATTGACTAGTTTGGTTTGAACCTTGTTTGGCCCAATCTCAACTGTGTCGCCTTCTTTGGCGTCGGTTGTGTCTATTAAGGCGTAGCCTAGGAATTTTTCCATGGTGAAACTATAGGTGTATCTGGTTACATGGCCGATTTCTTTTCCGTCGAAGTAGACCTTGTCTCCAGGGTTGATTTCAACGTCTTGGTCTTCGATTTCAAATCCCGCTAGCTCTCTGTGGATTCCCGCATCTAGGGACTTTTGAACCGCTTCTTTTCCGATAAAGTCCTTGTCCATCTTTACAGACCAGCCGTAGCCAACTTCAAAGGGGTTAGCCCCTTCCATATCGCTGACCAGTACATAGCCTTTTTCTGTAGGCAAGCTGGTTACTATAATATCGGTGGTGATATTCATAAGGTTAAACTCCTTACCAACTTCTTGGAGTTTGGCCTCAAGCTGTTCTTTCTTATCTGTGGCGATGTATAGCTCATAGCCTAGCTCGCCTGTGTAGCCAGCTCTGGCAACTAGAACCTTTAAATCTCCTACTGTGTTGTCAGTCATGCATAGGAATTCTAAGTCGGTGATATCCTCATCTAAAAGTTTATTTAATAGATCTCTAGACTTAGGTCCTTGGACTGCAAACATGCCACTTTCTGTTGAAACGTCCTTGTACTCTACTTCTTCGTCTTCTTTGTGCTTATCGAACCACTCGATTAATTCATTAACGTATAGGGTTGAGATCAGATAGTGTTCTCTTCCAATCTTAAATACTATTATGTCATCAATTACGTGTCCATCTTCATTGAGCATGGTACTGTAAACAGCTTTTCCTACAGGTGTGTTGGAAATATAGTTTACATACACTTTATCTAAGAATTTTTCAGCGTCTTTTCCGGTAACTTCTGCAATTGAGTGAGTGAAGTCGTAATAACCTACATCCTCTCTAACTGCCTGGTGTTCTTTTTTCTTTAATTCAAAATCCTTAGTTAACATATTATCACCTCTAATTAGACTATACCCATAATTTAATAAATTAAAGTATATTTTAAGGGTTTCATCTAATCCTTATCTATTTTATTAAGGATTGTTAATTATTTGAATTGGTTGGTAGAGCGGGTTTAGCTAGGGTCTCATCAATGATATTAACTAATGGATTAATATTAGGTGATAATTATGGATATTAGTTAGAAATATTTACAACATCATTAATATTATGGTATAATAGGCCCAAGGGAGGGATGGTATGAAAAGGGAGCAAGGCAAGGAGAAAGATACAATGAGGCTAAGGTTTTTATTTCCCAGAGCCAGAAGGGTTTTGAGAAATAGAAAGGAGCTTTTTGAGCTTTTACAAAAGGCCCTAGGGCTAATGACCAGCAAAAAAGGCCTAGACGAAGTTAGGGGCCAGGGATTTACCCTAGTTAATTTGGTCAAGGACCGTATGTCTGGTCGTTACAAGGACTTTTCTTGGACCAATTTGGTTTTAATTGTGGCTGGCCTTATTTATCTGGTGAGCCCGATAGACTTTATACCGGATTTTATTTTAGGAATTGGATACGCCGATGATGTGGCGGTAATTTTATATATTATGAGGAAGTTGTCAGGAGAGCTGGATAAGTATAAGCTCTGGTCTGACGGTCAAATGGGCCCTTAGGGCTCATTTTTATTTGATAAGTTCTCTATTAAGGCCGTGCTCAGCTGTTAGGAGAGTCTTGCAATTTGCGGAACTTTATATCTGATTAATCTGTTCTTCTGTGGTATAATGGTAGCAATTGGAAAAAGTGAGCTAGTCCACATCAGGGAATGAGGTGAAAGGCCTCAGCAGCCCCCGCTACTGTAAGGCGAAAGCCAAGCCAGGATACATACCTGGGACTACGCTTAGGTACTTCGGCGGGAGGTTCTTAAAAACTAGGCCGCATTGCGGCCTTTTTTAATTGGGAGAAGAGGATGTATAGTTTTTTAAGTGTAGATTTTAGCGGAAAGAAGGTAATAGTGGCTGGGGCTGGCCAGGTAGGCCTTAGGAAGGGAGCCAAGCTCTTGGAGGCAGGGGCAGACCTGTATTTTTTTGACCCCTATATCCAAGCCCTGCCCTGGCCTGGGCCAGTTCTACACAAGAGGCCTTTAGAGGCAGGTGATTTAGAGGGGGCTTATTTGCTTTTGGTGGCCACTTCTTCTGCTGAGGAAAATCAAAGGCTGGTGGATTTAGCCAAGTCAAAGGGGATTTTCGTCAACTCTGCCGACTTTAGTATCGACTCTTCGTTAATCTTTCCTATGGAATTTAAGGCCGGAGGGGTTCATATAGGTCTGTCTACTTCTGGCCAAGCTCCCTTTGCCCTAGGTTCGATTAGGGCTGATATAGAAGGGGCCTTAGAGGGCTGGAGCCAGGAAAGGTTAGAGCTTTTGGCTCAGATCAGGCAGCAGGTGATCCAGCTAGATTTGACCGACCAGGAGAAGAGGGCAATCTACCAGGATTTGCTGGAAAGAGATAAGGAGGAGCTAAAGGCCTATGAAGATAAGATTAGGGACTAGAGAATCGGCCTTGGCCTTGGAACAGACCTATGAGGTAAGGAAGGGTTTAAGGGAGATTTTTCCCCAGGCCGATTTTAAAATAGTGAAGATTTCTACCTATGGAGATGAAAACCTCCAGCTGCCAATCTCCGTTATCGGAGGCAAGGGGGTTTTTGTAAAAGAGGTTCAGAGCCAGCTGGTAGAAGGCTTAATAGATATTTGCGTCCACTCCTGTAAGGATATACCTGCGGCCACCAGACCAGAAGGTGTTGTCCTCTTACCCTTTTGGAAGGAAGAGGACCCAAGGGATCTGATTGTAACCAAGGAGCCGGCCCAGTCAATTTATGATTTGCCAGCTGGGGCGGTTTTAGGAACTGGAAGTCAGAGGCGCGCCTTAGAGCTAGGAAGGCTGAGACCGGATTTGAAATTTAAGCCTGTAAGAGGGGCTGTTCCCACTCGGGTCAGGAAAATCGAGGAAGAAGGCTTAGATGGTGTGGTATTGGCGGTGGCTGGCCTTAGAAGGCTGGGCCTAGAGAAAGAGTTGGCTGGTCGTCTGGTCTACTTGGATGTGGATCAGGTTTTACCATCGCCAGGTCAGGGGATTATCGCCCTAGAGCTTAGGGAGGAGGACCCACTAATCCAGGCTATCCAGGGTCAGATTGACAGGCAGGTTTATTATAGGTTTCTCAGTGAAAGGGCTTTTCTCAGAGCTGTTGGCGGAGATTGTACTGTTCCCCTAGGCTGCTGGGCCCAGGTGGATTTAATAAAAGAGGAAGTTTGGCTTAGGGGCTTTTTAAAGGAGGCAGCCTATGCTAGGGATGAAATTCGCTCTAGCCTAGGAGATTGCCAAGAGTCTGCTGCTGAACTGGTAAGGAGATTGAGAAGTGGCTAGGGTTTATTTGGTGGGAGCAGGGCCGGGAGATGAAGGGCTTTTAACCCTAAGAGGTAAGGAAGTTTTAGAAAAAGCTGATTTTATAGTCTACGACCGGCTGGTTTCTCCGGAAATACTGAAGATGAAAAGTCCTAGGGCCCAGCTTTTTTACGTAGGCAAGAGGGCGGGGAAACACTGTATGAAGCAGGCTGATATTAATCTGCTTTTAGACGAGCTGGCTGGTCAGGGAACTGTGGTGAGGATTAAGGGAGGAGACCCTTATGTATTTGGCCGAGGGGGAGAGGAGTTTCTCTTTTTAAAGAAGAAGGGCCACCAGGTTGAGGTGGTGCCAGGGGTGACTTCGGCTTTGGCTGGCCTAGCCTATGCGGGGATTCCAGCTACCCATCGGTCCTATTCCAACTGTGTCCACATCTACACTGGTCACTTTGTCCAAGGTGCTCCAGACTACCCTTGGGAGTCTATAGTTAAGGTGGGAGGGACGGCGATTTTCCTTATGGGTCTTAGCTTCATAGATAGGATTCGAGATGGGCTTTTGGCAGGGGGAATGAACCCGAATATGCCGGTGGCCCTTATCCGTTGGGCTACTACCAGTATCCAAGAGAAATATGTGGGGACCTTAGAGAATTTAGTTGAATTAAAGGAAGATAACCAGGTCCAGTCACCAGCCCTAATAGTTGTAGGCTTAGCAGTTAGGCTCAATGAGGATTTGGATTTTTTCAAGCCTGTCCAGCCTTCTGGAAGGAGGCTGGCCCTCTTTAGGAGGGAAGACCAGGGAGAAGAGCTGGCTGAAAGGCTGAAAGAGTTGGGTCACTATGTGAAAAATATTCCACTGATTAGCAGTGGGGTTTTAAAGGCGGACCTGGCTGGTCTAGAAGAATCTGACCACTTGGTCTTTACCTCTAAAATGGGAGTAGAAGGATTTTTTGCGAATCTCTTGGGCCAGGGGCGGGATTTAAGGGCCTTGGCTGGAAAGAAGGTCTATGCCATAGGTCCAAGGACGACCCAGGCTTTAAAAGACCGAGGGATATTGGCTGACTACCAGTCGGTTGGAGGAAACTCGGACCAGATGAGGGAAGAGTTAGAAGCCTTGGTTGGTAGGGCTAGGATTTTTTATCCTTGCTCAAATCTAACCGATAATGCCCTTATAGGCCTAGAGGACCTGGTAAAAGAGGCGGTCTATGAGACCCAGCTCCTTAAACAGGATTTAGAAGGGCTGGAAGAGGGGGGCTATGATCTGATTTTTTTCTCTCCCTCTCAGGTCAGAGCCTTTGTTCAAAGCGGTGGCCAATGGGAGACTAACAGGATTGTATCTATTGGGCCTATTAGTTCTAAGGAATTGGCCCACCAGGGAGTGGAAGTTGATTTTGAATTAGAGGATCATTCGGCCCAGGGCTTGATAGATTTTTACAAGAGCTTAGATAGCAGTTTATAAATATTATAAGATTAAATAGATGATGAGGATTAATTGATGTATAGAAAGAGACAGAGTCAGGCTTACAGGGATTTTTTTGCTGAGAGTGTTTTAAGAATGGAGGATTTAATCTACCCTCTCTTTATTGAGGAAGGTAAGGATATTAAAAGGGAGATTGGGTCTATGGAGGGGATTTGCAGGTTTTCTCCTGACCGGGTCCTTGAAGAAGTTGGGGAGCTAGTTGATTTAGGGGTGAATAGCTTTATCCTTTTCGGAATTCCAGCTTCTAAGGATTGGAAGGCTAGTTCTTCCTATGAGGAAGATGGGGTTATCCAGAGTGGGGCTCGGCTTATCAAGGAGGCCTATCCCCAGGCATTTTTAATAGGTGATGTGTGTATGTGTGAGTATACTGACCATGGCCACTGTGGAATTTTAGATGGCTCTATGATACATATGGAGGAAACCAGAGGTGTATTAGCTAAGATTGGCCTTTCCTACGCTGAATCGGGGATAGATTTACTGGCGCCTAGTGGGATGACCCAGGGGGCTGTGGCTGCCATTAGGCAGGCTTTGGATTCAGGAGGCTATGGTAATGTGCCGGTGATTTCCTATGCAGCCAAGTATGCATCTAATTTATACGGACCCTTTAGGGAGGCGGCTGGATCTGCTCCCTCCTTTGGTGACAGGAAGACCTATCAGATGGACTATAGGAATGGCCATGAGGCTATGGAGGAAGTGGCCCAGGATTTAAGGGAAGGGGCTGACGGGATTATCGTTAAGCCCTCTATGTACTATGGAGATATTCTCTATAGGACAGCCCAGGCCTTTGACACCTTGATTTTAGCTTATCAGGTTAGTGGCGAGTACTCGATGATAAAAAATGGGGTTAGAGATGGTCTTTTAAACCAAGATAGTATCTTCGAGAGCCTCTACTCTTTAAAGAGGGCTGGGGCTGACAAGATTATCACTTACTTTGCCAAGGAATTGGCAGAGGATTTAAAGGGGAAGATATAAAAATGAAAAAAGCTATGGCAGTGGTGGCCTTTGGCACAACCTATAGTCAGACCTATGAAAAATGTATAGCTCCATTAATTAAAGGGGCCCAAGAAAGGTATCCGGATTTGGAGGTTAAAGAGGGTTTTACCTCCAGGATTATCCAAAGACTTTTAAGGAAGAGGGGAATTCACATCCAGCTAGAGGAAGAAGTGGTTAATGATTTGGTTCAGGATGATTTTGAGATTATCTATATCCAGCCCCTCCACCTTTTGACTGGCCACGAGTACAATAAGCTAAAGCTGGATCAGACGGTTTTAGGAGATCCTCTCTTTGCCAATCAGGATGATATAAGACGCTTTGCCGATGTTATGGCCTTTGAGGCAGACGAGGGCGAGGTTTATCTCCTTATGGGACATGGCACTGACCACCAGGCCGACTGGATTTACCAGGCACTGGAGGAGGAATATCGGAAGAGAGGCCAGAGGGTTGTTATTGCAACTTTAGAAGGCTCTAGGCTTTTAGAGGATGTCCAAGGAGAGCTAAGAAGGCTGGAGGCGAAGAAGGTTATCCTCCAGCCACTAATGCTGGTGGCCGGAGACCATGCTGAAAATGATATGGCCTCTGATGACCCAGACTCTTGGAAGTCATACTTAGAGGGTCAAGGCTATGAGGTTGAAGTAGTGATGAAGGGCCTAGGCGAGTATAGTCAGGTCAGAGATTTGTTTTATGAGAAGATGGATAAGTTGGTAGATAGGCATTGAGGAAATTATTTATTGTGGGAACAGGTCCGGGAGATCCAGAGCTGCTAACAGTTAAGGCGGCCAGGGTAATATCAGAGGCGGATTTAATCTTTGCCCCTAATAACAAGGGGAAGAATATGGCCTTAGACTCGACCCAGCCTTATATTAAAGGGGCCAAGGTAGTTCTTTTGGACTTTCCCATGGGCAGGGTGACCGAAGAAGATTACCTGGAAAATCAAAAGATTATCCAGAGGGAGTTAAAAGTTGGCCAGACGGGGGTCTATTTGACTATCGGTGACGCTACGATTTTTTCTACTATTATGAATTTGATAGAGATTCAGCCAGTAGATATGGAAGTTGAGTTTGTGCCGGGGGTGCCATCCTTTTTATCTGCAGCCAATGCCGGTCAGATGCCCTTGGTTTTTACCAAGGAGAGGTTTCTTTTAACCGAGGAGGTAGACCGGGAAGTCCTTGGGTATGTGGATTCTTTGGCTGTCCTTAAAACCTTTAGGGACAAGAGGCTCCTGTTGGATCTTTTAGAGGAAGAGGGATTTGATTACGTGTATTATTCAAATATAAGTGGAGAAAATCAGAAAATTTTAAAGAACAGGAAAGAAATTATCGAGGAAGAAAATTACCTGTCTCTAATATTAGGGAGAAGAAAGCACCAGAGATGAAGGGATTAATTGTTACGGGAGGGTCTTCTAAGTCGGGAAAGACTATCTTTACTCTAGGCCTACTTAGGCTGTTTCAGAGGAAGGGCTTAGATTTTTCATCCTTTAAGTTAGGACCAGATTACATTGATTTGGCCTATCATCAGAGGATAACCGGTGGAAGAAGTGGAAATCTAGATTATTATATGCAGGGATCTCTAGAGGCCTTGGGAAGGAATCCAGCTGACTTTGTGATTATGGAAGGAGCTATGGGCTACTTTGATGGGATTGGCAATGGCAAGGTTAACTCTGCCTTTGACCTGGCTCAGAAGACAGGAGCTCCGAGCCTTTTGGTCTATATGCCTGTTGGGGAGATGTTTACAGTTGTGACCAAGATTAAGGGGATGATCGACTACGCTAGGGGAACTATTGGGGCTATAGTCGTAAATTGCGTATCGAAAAACACCTACTTTATGCTTAAAGAAGCCATAGAGAGGGAAACGGGAGTCCCAGTTATTGGCTATATTCCCTACGACACTGATCTGACCATAGAGTCTAGGCACCTAGGCCTTATGATGCCAGATGAAATTGAAAATTTAGATGAGATTATTGAAAAGACTGCCGACTATATAAATGAGAATGTGGGCATGGACAAGTTTCTGACCCTCTTCGGTAAACTTTGGCCAGTGGAAATAAAAAGACAGGACAAGCTGGGCCTAACCATTGGAGTAGCCAAAGACCAGGCCTTTACCTTCCACTATAAGGAGAATCTGGAAATCCTAGAGGAGATGGGAGAGCTTATCTACTTTTCCCCTTTAGAAGATGAAAGATTGCCGGACGTAGACCTGGTGATCATCGGTGGAGGATATCCAGAGCTTTATCTGGAAAAATTAGGGGCAAATAAATCTATGAGGCAGAGCATTAAAGACTATTGGAAGGCTGGAGGCAGGATATTTTCCTATGGCGGTGGCTATACCTATCTGGTTGAAGATTTTGACGGCTATGAGATGGTGGGAATCTTTAAGGGCCATGGCCATATGACTGATTCCCTCCAAGGCTTTGGCTATTGTCTGGTCAAGGGCCAAGGAGTTGAACTGCCGGCTAGGGAGTACAGAAGGTCTAAGGTTGAAGGTGGAGGCGAGGACTTCTACTTTGTTAAGGTTGGAGATGGTTCTATGACCAGGGGTGGGGAAGTTTCTAAAAAGGCTATGGGCTTCCACCCCCACATCAATCTTTTAGCCTGGAGGGACTTTATAAGGGATTTTGCCCAGGCCTAAGGAGGTTACATGTATATTAGAGAACCGGTGAAAATTGAAAGTAATTCAATGGATATAATCGACCAATACCTAGCTGATGTCTCCTTTAAAGAAGAGGAGCTACCGGTGGTCAAGAGGATGATCCACACTACGGGAGATGTGGATTATAGGCATATTATTGAATTTCAAGGGGATTTTATGGCCAAGGCCCTGGCTTCTATCCAAGGCCAGACTATCTACACCGATACCAATATGATTAGGGCGGGGGTAAATAAGCAGGCTCTGGAAAAGGCCAGCTGTTCTTTGCTCACCTTGGTAGCTGACCAGGAGGTTTATAAAGAGGCAGAGGTCAGGGGAATTACCCGTTCCATTGTGGCCTTGGAGAAGGCTGTTGAGGTAGGGGTTAGGATTTTTGTCATTGGCAATGCTCCGACAGCCCTCTTTAGGCTGATTGAGTTAGTAGAAGAAGGAAGGGTTGAACCAGATTTTGTGGTTGGAGTCCCAGTAGGCTTTGTGGGAGCAGCAGAGTCTAAGGAAGCCCTTAGGCAGGTTGATTTGCCAGCGGTGACTACAGTGGGCAACAAGGGAGGTTCGAATGTGGCCGCTTCGGTTATCAACGCCCTCCTCTACCAAGTTGTAGGAAGATGAAGGAATACGTTCAAGTAGGAGGCAAGAAGCTTAGGCTAGGCTATACAACTGGCTCTTGTGCTGCTGGAGCTGCCCTGGCTGCTGGCCTTTACTTAGAAGGCCATGAGCCGAGTCAGGTTAGATTGATGACGCCAGTTGGTATAGACTTAGAATTAGAGGTAGTCAGACCAGAGTTAGGAGCGGGCTGGGCTAGCTCTTGTATTATTAAGGACGGAGGGGACGACCCAGATGCTACTGATGGCATGGAGATTTGCGCCATAGTTAGGAAAAGGGAAGACGGCCAGATTTGCATCAGTGGAGGTCAAGGAATTGGAGTAATCAAAAAAAAGGGGCTTTTTGGCCAGCTGGGAGAGGCGGCTATCAATCCCGTTCCCCGGCAGATGATTAGGGAGGCTCTAGAAAGTCTGAGTCCAGAAGGCTATGATGTGGAAATTTTTGCCCCTAGAGGAGAAGAGGTGGCCTTGAAAACCTATAACTCTAGGCTGGGTATAGAAGGTGGAATTTCCATTATCGGGACTAAGGGAATCGTCTACCCTATGAGCCAGGAGGCTATCATCAAGACTATTTATTTGGAGATAGACGTGGCTCTTGCTGAGTATGGGCCAGAGTCAATCCTCTTGGTGCCTGGCAACTATGGGGAGAAGAGGGCCAGCCAGTTAGGCTATCAGTTTCCCTCAGTTCAGATGTCTAACTATGTGGGGGACGCCCTTAAGTATGCAGTAGAAAAGGGTTTTAAAAAGCTCTACCTCTTAGGCCATATTGGCAAGTTCGCCAAACTGGCCCTGGGGATTTTTAACACCCACAGCGCCTATGCTGACACTAGGCTAGAGGCCTTTGTCTACTACCTATTTAAATTGGGAGCTCCTAGGGATTTTATTCTAGAGCTTGAGTCCCTTACATCGGCGGAAGAGGCTATGAATTATTGTATAGACCAGGGCTATGGAGAGGTAATTAGGCGGATGGAAAAGGGGGCTGAGGATAGGATTAGGGCCTATCTAAGGGCAGATGTGGATGTGGAAGTGAGGATTTACAGTATGGAGGGCGGAGATGAGGGCTAAGTTAGCTGGGATTGGCCCGGGAAATCCTAGGCTTTTGACTGTTGAGGTTAGGGATTTGATTCTAGAGGAAGAGAGGGTCTTGGCCTTTAGGCGGGCTGGCCAGTCTCTGGCAAATTTACGGGAAGATATTGAGATTATTAGGACTAGGGGAGATATCTTACCTAAGCTGGCCCAGGGCCCTGCTTTGGTTTTGGCATCGGGAGATCCTATGTATTATGGTATTTTTGATTATTTAGAGCGAGAAGGGGTGGAGCTTGAAGTTTATCCAGGTCTTTCCTCCATCCAATATTTTGCAGCCCAGGGGAGTTTTTCCTGGCAGGATGCTTATCTAGGTAGTTTCCACGGTAGGGAGATGGATTTTTCAGGCCTAGAGGCCAGGGAAAAGGCTCTTTATTTTACCGACTCGGTTCACACGCCTAGTTATATTTCTAAGGCCCTCTACCAGAAGGGCTTTAGGGGCCAGATTATGGCAGGCTATGATTTGTCCTATGATAGTCAATCGATACAAAATAGAGTGATTGGCCAGGTTTTCGAGGAGGTCTCGACCTTGGCCGTCGTGTATATTAGGAGAGAAATATGAAGTTTTTAAGAGATGAGGATTTTATAAGAGGGGAAATACCTATGACCAAGGGGGATATAAGAATCCTAACCTTGTCCAGGTTAAAGATTAGTCCGGGTATGACCTGTTTAGACATAGGAGCGGGAACTGGTAGCGTGTCTATCGAGATGGGTAGGATGGGTGGTGTAGTTACCTCTGTGGAAAAAAGACCAGAGGCAGTTGAGCTTATTAAGGGTAATTCCCAGTTCCAGGATGTGAAGGTGAATATTATAGAGGGGACTGCTCCAGGTGATTTGCCTGACCAGATGTGGGATAGGATATTTATTGGAGGATCTAATGGTAAGCTGAAAGAACTGCTCCAATACTCCTATGACCACTTAAACCCTGGTGGTAAGTTGGTTATCAACTGTATTATCATTAGCAATGCGGTCATTAGCTACGACTTTATGAAGCACCACTTTACCAGTGCTTCTATGACCTTGGTTTCAATTGCCAACACTAACCAGTATGGCATGATGATCGGGGACAATCCAATTTATGTTTTAGAGGCAACTAAGCTTTGATTTACTTTGTGGGAGCAGGGCCTGGGGCGGCAGACCTGATAACCGTCAGAGGTCTAGAGCTTATCAAGAAAGCAGATATTATCGTTTACGCCGGCTCCTTGGTTTCCAAGGACCATTTAAAGGCAGCCAAGCAGGGCTGTCTTTTCTATAATTCAGCTGAAATGGCCTTGCCAGAGATAGTTCAGGTCCTAGAAAAAGGGGCGAGGGAAGGCAAGTTGGCGGTTCGGCTCCACACGGGAGATCCGTCGATTTACGGGGCTATTGGTGAGCAGATGAAGGAGCTGGATAAACTGGGACTGGCCTACCAGCTAGTACCAGGTGTCTCTTCCTTTACTGCCGCCAGTGCAGCGGTAAAAAAGGAGATGACCTTGCCAGGTCTTAGCCAGACTATTATCATAACTCGTTTGGCAGGACGAACTCCTGTGCCGGAAGATGAAAGGCTCCAGGACCTGGCTAGCCATGGTGCCTCTATGGCGATTTTCTTGAGCGTCCAGAATATGGATGGAGTAGTTGAAGCTTTAGAGGAAGGCTATGGGCGAGATGTAGCAGTGGCTGTAGTTTACAAGGCTAGCTGGCCAGAAGAGAAAATAGTCAGAGGAACCTTGGCAGATATAGCTGAAAAGGTGGAAGAGGCGGGGATTAGTAGGCAGGCTATGATTTTAGTCGGAGATTTTTTAGAAGATGGACTGGATTTTGACTACTCAAAGCTCTACGATGAGACCTTTAGCACAGATTTTAGGCAGGCTGAGAGATGATAGCCTATCTTTGTTTCACTAAGGGAGGCTTAGGCTTAGCTGAGACCTTGTCCCAGAAGAATCCAGGCAGGATTATCTACAATAGGGAAGAGAAGATTAAGCCTTTGATGGCAGAACTTTGGGCTCTAAAGGCTTTGGTCTTTATCTCTGCCAGTGGAATTGCCGTCAGGTATATAGCACCCTATGTGAAGGACAAGGCTAAAGATCCAGCGGTAATTGTAATTGACGAGGGAGGGACCTATGCTATTTCCCTTCTTTCAGGTCATCTAGGAGGAGCCAACGAGCTGGCCAGGGATTTGGCCAGGCTAGTTGGGGCTGAGCCTGTTATAACAACGGCTTCAGAAGTTAAAGGCCTAGAGAGTATAGACAGTTATGCCCAGAGGATGAATTTGGTTATTGAGGATTTATCCTCTTTGGCCAAGGTTATGGGTCCTTTAGTAGATGGGGCTCCTCTTTTTATCTATGGCCAAAGCCACTATCCCTATGATAATCTAACCAACCTAGAGGGAGCCCAAGTAGTTCTGGTTCAAAGCGATGAGCTAGTTTCCTTTGACAAGCCGACGGCGGTCTTAAGGCCTAGGTCCTTAGTTCTAGGTTTAGGGGCTAAGAAAGGTGTGACCTGCCAAGCTGTTGGCCGGGCTATATCAGGAGCTTTAAAAGAACTAGGTCTGGCAGAAGGTTCAGTCTACCGGGTCAACAGTATAGACTTGAAGAAAGAAGAGCAGGGAATTTTAGATTTTTGCCAGGAAAAGGGTCTGGAGTTTTTTACCTACTCGGCCCAGGAACTGGACCAGGTGAAAGGTGATTTTGAGGAAAGTGACTTTGTAAGGTCGGTTACAGGCTTAGGGTCTGTATCCTCAAGGGCTGCCTTGGCAGAAGGTGGAGACTTGCTTTTAGACAAGTATGTTTTAGATGGAGTTACGGTTTCCGTAGCTAGGAGGGAAGATGGGTAAGTTATTTGTGGTGGGGCTGGGGCCTGGAGGTAGGGATTTAATGACCCTTAGGGCCTTAGAGGTAATAAAGAAATCCGATGCAGTGGTGGGTTACAAGCCCTATATTGAGTATATTGAGGATTTGCTTAATGGCAAGGAGGTCTTTGCCAATAGCATGAGGGGAGAGTTGGAAAGGTGCCAAAGGGCTATAGACTATGCCCTAGCTGGTAAGATAACGTCTATTGTATCAACTGGAGACCCTGGTATATACGGCATGGCCGGGCCTATCTTAGAGATGGCTCCAGAGTCCTTGGAGGTGGAAGTAGTTCCGGGGGTGACTTCCCAGCACTCGGCAGGGGCAGAGTTGGGAGCTCCACTTATGCATGACGGGGCTAATATCTCCCTCTCTGATTTGCTTACGTCTTACGATTTGATTATGGAAAGGGTGGAAGCGGCTGCCAGTTCGGATATGCTTATCTCCCTCTATAATCCTAGGTCTATGGGTAGACAAAAACACTTGCCTCAGGCGCTGGAGATTATAGGCAGGTACAGGGAGGGTTCTACTCCTGTTGGCATTGTAAGGGATTCGGGTAGGCCGGGCACCCAGATTCTAATCACTAGCCTAGACCAGGTGGATGTAGAGCTGATGGACATGAAGACTATGGTGATTATAGGCAATTCTAAGACCTTTATTAGAGGTGGGAAGATGATTACCCCGAGGGGATATGAGCTGTGATTTGGATTGTCGGTGGAACCGGTGAGACTCGGGAGCTAATCCATGGCCTAGGAGACATAGACTATGTGGTCACGGTGGCTACAGATGAGGGGCTGGATTTCCTACCAGATCCAGCTAAGGGACTGGTAGGAAGGTTAGATTACAAGCAAATGGTAGATTTGGTTAGGAAAAATAAAATTCAGCTTATTGCTGATATAAGTCATCCCTTTGCTAGCCAGGTTTCTGGAAATCTCAAAAAATTAGCCTTGGACTTAGGCCTAGCCTATCTTAGGTATGTGAGGCCAGCTATTGATTATGGCGGCAATGTTATTAGAGTTGGCTCCTATGAAGAGGCTTGTGATTTAATTCAAGGCTTAGAAGGGACTTTTTTCTTTACTACCGGAGTCAACAAGGCTGAGGACTTTATCCATGTTCAAGGGGATAGGAGATTTGTCTTTAGGGTCTTACCTGTAGCCAGTTCTATAGAAAAGCTTAGGGATTTAGGTTTGGAACTTAGGAATATCTATGCAGGCCTAGGGCCCTTTAGCGCTGGTTTAAATAAGGAGATGCTTTTAGCTACAGGAGCTAATTATTTGGTGACCAAGGAAAGTGGCAAAGACGGCGGTTTTTATGAGAAACTACAGGGCGCTGAAGCTGCTGGGGCTCTGGTTATTGTCATAGACAGAGAGGAAGAAGAGGGGCTAGGAGACATTAGCTTACTGATAAAAGAAATATATAAAATAATTGAATAATGATAGCCTTTTATTATAATTAGAGTTGTTAAACTTTTAAATATACTTATTAATATAAAGGAGGAGTAGCATTGGGCGACTCAAAAAATATTCTGATTGCTCAAGGTGGTGGCAGGTAGTTAGGCAACACTACCAGAATAGTAGGTTCTTTTAGAAGAGGGGCTGAAGAAGCGGGACATAGGTAGAATTAGTAAACTTGAACAATTACAGAGTAGAAGGCTGCGTTGAGTGTAACTCTTGCAGGTTGACAAATGTTTGCGTTTTAGATGACGACTTTAATTCTATTGTGCCTAAGATAAAGGAAGCTGATGCATTGGTTATCGCTTCGCCTCTGTACTTTTGGACTATAAATACTAGGCTTCTAGCCTTTGTAGAAAGATTTTATTCAATTGCAAAGAAGGATGTCACCCAACTCTTTGGAGGGATCAGAAGTATGATAAGAAGGACTGTGCTCTTTTGATAACCGCATCAGATGATCAGCCATGGACTTTTGATCACGTCCACAATTACTACAACAATATTTTTGTCAACTATATGGGCTTTTATGACCTAGGTTCTATTCTTGCGGGAGGCTGTGGAGAGACCCATGGGCCGGCAAAAATAGACAAGACTAGGTAGAGTTGGATAAGGCCTATGAATTTGCGAAAAACTTGTACAAATAAAAGTGCTAAAAAGGCTTGACATAAAATATCTTATCGGTTAAAGTATTGAATAACAGATATGATAAAGGAAAAATAGAAACTAGTAACTTTAGCAGAGGCTTTCAGAGAGTCGCCGGCTGGTGAGAGGCGATAAGATTAGCTAGGGTGAATACATTCTATTCCTTCCCACCGAATTGAGTAGGCTGGGACGGTTTCTCCCGTTATAGAGATAGGGTGTCGATTATTCTGCACTCGAAGAGGCAGGCCTCGCGAGGGGTTTGTGAATCAAGGTGGTAACACGAGTAAGCGCTCGTCCTTTATAGGATGGCGCTTTTTTATTTTGCCATTTTTGCTTAAAATTATTTTGGAGGAACAATAGATGACTAATATCAAATTTTTTGCAACAGAAGAAATACCTTTAGAGATGCATAGGGTGTCGGTGGTTTCGCCGCTGAAGTTGGTACCAGTTGAAGATAGATTAAAGGCTATCAAAGAAGCTGGATTTAACAATTTCTTACTTAAGAACAAGGATGTATTCCTAGATATGCTTACAGACTCAGGTGTTAACGCAATGTCAACAATCCAGCAAGCTAGTATGTTTATGGCTGAAGACTCCTACGCTGGATCAGCTACCTTTACTAGACTAGAGGCAAAAATTAAGGAAATTTTTGGAATGAAACACTTCCTGCCGACCCACCAAGGTAGGGCATCGGAGAACATTATCTCTCAGGTTTTCGTTAAAGAAGGTTCGGTTGTGCCGATGAACTTCCACTTTACCACTGCCCAAGCTCATATAGACAGGTTAGGTGGTAGGATTGAAGAGGTTATTATCGATGAAGGCCTTGTAATCACATCTGATTGTCCTTTTAAGGGTAATATCGATCTGGAAAAATTAGAAAACCTGATAAAAGAAGTTGGGCCAGAAAATGTCCCCTTTATTAGAATTGAAGCTGGAACTAACCTTATAGGTGGCCAGCCAGTCTCCCTACAAAATATCAGAGAAGTTAAGAAGATTGCCGACAAGTATGGAACAATTACGGTAATGGACGCTTCCCTACTTATGGACAACCTATACTTTAACAAGATTAGGGAGCCTGAGTGTAAGGATATGTCTATTAGGGAAATTACCAAGGAAATTATGAAGGAAATCGACATTATGTACTTCTCTGCTAGAAAGCTTGGATTCGCCAGAGGTGGTGGAATTGCAACCAACAATGATGAGCTAAACGAGAAGATGAAAACCCTGATTCCTCTATTTGAAGGTTTCCTCACCTACGGAGGAATGAGCGTTAGGGAGATGGAGGCTATAACCGTAGGTCTAGATGAGACTATGGAAATGGATGTAATCTCCCAAGGGCCAGAGTTTATCAAGTTTATGGTTAACAAATTAGATGAGAAGGGAATTCCGGTAGTAACTCCTCCAGGAGGTCTAGGCTGTCATCTAAACGCAGGAGCCTTTGTAGACCATGTACCTCAAGACCAATACCCATCAGGAGCCTTGGCAGCAGCCCTGTTTATAGCTGGAGGTATAAGGGGAATGGAGAGGGGAACCCTGTCTGAGGCTAGAAAGCCAGACGGTTCAGAGACACTAGCGGCTATGGAACTGCTTAGGCTAGCCTTGCCGAGAAGGGTCTTTACCCTAAGCCAGGTTATGTACACAATCGATAGGATCCAATGGCTGTACGAGAATAGAGAGCTAATTGGAGGCCTGAGATTCGTCAAGGAACCAGAAACTCTTAGATTCTTTATTGGAGAATTAGAGGCTATTGGCGACTGGCCAGAAAAGTTAGCAGCTAAATTTAGAGAGGATTTTGGAGATTCTCTATAAAGGTATAGATTCTATATTATATATTAGCGGAGATGGTTAACCATCTCCGTTTTTTGTCTTATATACTAGATTAGGCGGAATTTAGCAAAAGTCTTTCATTTTATAGGGGGGTATTTTGAAGTTTTGCAGAGAAAGTGGATTACTTATGCGAAAATATCAAAAATAATAAAAAAGCCCCAGATTGAATTTTAGCATTAAGTAAAAAATGTTATTATTACTTAAATTTAACACTTGTAAGGGAACAATTAGTAACTATTACAATAAAAACTGCTAATCGATATATTATTATGATTAATTAAGAAATAAATGAAATGTTTTCACGTTTCTTAATTATCGCAATTATTTTTCTTTCCCATGTTCATTTTAGAATAATGCGAATAAGTTGCACAAGAATTTAACAATGTATCCCAAAAAGTGGTTTAAATTAGGGATAGGTTGTTTTTTAACAATTTAAAACTACATAGTTATTTATCATCTTCTTTTATTTTGAGAAAAAGGCTTTTAATTTCTCTTTTAGTGGTCAAAAGGGCCTATTTTTACCAATATTGTGCTAAAGCAAAAACTATTGTGCACCTAGTTGATAGCAATTATACTGGTTTTAGCAGCTGGGAATTGAGCCCAGCCCTTAAGATAAAAAATTCAGATTTAATATAAATAAAACCAACTGGGAGATGAAAATAAATGAAAAAAGCTTATTATAAAACTTTCAGCAGGCACAATACTTTCTTACTCACTTTTAATAAACCCAATCGTAGCTAAGGGAAAAACAAGCCAGGCTATCGAGACTCCAAGAATAGAAGAGCAAATCGGAATCGTTCTAAACCAAGTTGAATTAACTAAAGAAGACTTAACTAATGAAAAAGAAGACTCTATCGAAATTCAAATGGACCAGATTGACTTAGTTGAAGAAACTGAGACTGAGTTAGAGACTGAAGAGACAGAAAAAGTTATTGAAATCTCCCTAGCAGGGTTAGAAACTGAAGTTAAGGAAGAAGAGCCAGCGGAAGAGATTCCAGCAGTTATCGAAGTTAAAGAAGAAGCACCAGCAGTTGCAACTGCTCCGGTAACTCCAGTAGACTCACAAGAACCAATAGAAGAAAGACCTGAAGAAGTTGAAACTGAAGAGCTAGCTCCAGTAGTTTATGAATCATATGATCACCTATACACTGATGAGGCTTACCAAAAGTACCTTTGGCTCTAGAAGATGGGGATTACGAAAATAGGCACCTTGAGGGTGGAACTAGAGCAACTTTCAACAACGAGCAAACTCTTTCAATCGAACTTCTAAATTCAGAGTTCGCAAGACTTTTAAATGCTGAAAGAGCAACCTATGGATTAAATCCAGTTACAGTAGGTCATAACCTTAGAGACGGCAACACCAACAGAAAGTTAGAAATGCTTCCTCACAACTCACAGACATACCAAAACCAAGCTCACACTAGACCAGATGGAACTGACCACAGCACAGCTTTCAATTACATGGCAGGATTTGACCACTATTTCTTGGAAAATAGTGGAGTTTTAGCATATGATGGAAATACATCAAAACTAAACAGTGAAAGATACCTGGCAGAGCAGTTCTTCACAATCTGGAAAAACTGCCAAGGCCATTACGAATCTATGATGGAAGAGGGTTTAAGGGAAATCTACCTAGGCATATCTCTTTCTGAGTATATGCTAGACCAGAGTACTGGCGAATACCACGACAGACACTCATTCATCGGTTTCTTAAGCATGAAGGCTGGATGGTAAATTTTTTTAAAGAGAAAGTAAACCGTTTCGGTTCAGAATACATTGCTGGCAATTTTTTTGTCTTTTTTTCAATATGGTCCATATGGTGTATAATAGGTGGAGAGATTGTAGATTAAGGCAAAGAAAGGATTGATTAGATGTTAAAAACAGGTGATGAAATACTAAGGCATGCTGACCAGCATGGCTATGCAGTCGGAGCTTTCAATATTAACAATATGGAGATTGCCCAAGCGATTATTAAAGGGGCAGAGGCTTGCAACGCTCCAGTTTTCTTACAGGCATCTCAGGGAGCTATTAAGTATGCAGGTATCGAGTATATTGCTGCTATTGGAAAGACCATTGCTGCCAATACCGACGTACCAGTGGCCCTTCACTTAGACCACGGTACAGACTTTAAGGATATTATGTCTTGTATTCAGCACGGTTTCAAATCGGTGATGATCGACGCATCCCAATTCCCCTTAGAGGAGAATATTGCTAAGACTAAGGAAATTGTAAATATAGCCCACTCTATCGGAGTTTCTGTAGAGGCTGAACTTGGAAAAATCGGTGGAACTGAGGAGCATATCTCGGTAGCTGAGGAAGATGTAGTTTACACGGATCCAGAAGAAGCTAAGTACTTTGTTGAGGAGACGGGAGTAGACTCACTGGCTATTGCAGTAGGAACTGCCCACGGAGTATACAAGGGTGAGCCAAAGATTGACTTTGAAAGGATTAAGCAGATTAACGAACTTGTTGATATTCCTTTAGTTCTTCACGGTTCAAGTGGTGTGTCCTATGATGACCTTAGGAAGGCAGTTTCTATGGGAATCAGAAAGATTAACATTGATACTGACATCAGAGCTAGCTTTGCTCAAACAGTAGCTAACTTTATCAAGGAAAATCCAGATGAAATCGACCCAAGGAAGATTTTAGGTCCAGCTAGAGATGCTATGGCTGAGGTTGTTGAAGAGAAGATTAAGGTCTTCGGCAGCAATGGCAAGGCTTGGAAATAAAAATTAACTTTTCTACATAGACAAACCCTGCTGCGGCGGGGTTTTGTTTTTTCTTTCTAGCTATCTATCCTATGTTATCTGGGTCTAAATATGATAAGATAGTCGGTAACTTATTATTAGAAGGGGTATGTATGGACTATTTAAAATACGTTGAAGAATTAGATATGGGTATTTTGTCGACAAATCAGCCTGGTCCTTTGGCCTGGGTGGATTTGGCATGCCAATTTGAAAAGATAAATTACGAGACTAGCAATGAGTTGGATAAGAGGTCTTTACTTCTCTTTGACGCGACCATGGATGCCCTTGAGGGTTATTATAGGTCTAAGGGCTCTACTGTAAAGGAAGAAATTATTGAGAATAAGGGATCTGAAGAGATAATTTCAAGGATTATGTCTTTACTTATAGCCATTACCAAGGCTAGGGTCGAAGACTTTTATTCAGAAGAGGGCTGGGAGGATAGTCGAGAAGAGGAAATCCTCAATTATATCTTTGCCGAAGGGAAATTTTTCAACCTTTACTCAGGATTGATGGAAGCCAATATAGCCAGGCTGGGCCAGGCTGAAGAAGAGATTATCTTTCTTCTAAATCTAACTGACAACGGCCTTAGGAAGCTTTGGTGGGATGAGGATGGCCAAATCAGGGCTTCATTGGGGGCTTCCCATAGGGATCTAAGGGCAATGGATTTGGTTAGGGAGATAAAGACTAAGCCTTGGACTAAGTACCCTTCCAGAAGACTGATGGTAGATATATTTATCTATGTCTATCAGATGCTCAAGGAAGAAATTGGCCAGCTAGATCAAGAGCCTAGCTATTTTGACTCTAGCTACTATACGTGGCTTAAGATTCAAAGGGATTTTAAGCATTTTGATAAGAGGGGTCAGGAGTCGGAGGACTTGGAGAGAATTTTTAGTTCTATTCTTAGGATTATCGAAGCAGAGGTAAGGGATAGCCTTCAGACCTTTGGCAAGTTAGATAAGACTAAGGCTAAGGCTCAGCTCTTAGAGTCTTTGCCGGAGGATGTTTACGCTAAGATTATGGAGATTATCGGAGAAAAGCTTGCTGATAAGGAGCTAGTTAGGTCCACTATGCTAGAACTAACTCAGGAGACGGGTATGAGCTGGACCCTAAATGCAGTTTTGGCCCTAGACTGTGGTCCAGATCAGGCTTTAGACTTGATTAATAAGTGGAGGGAGTTACCAGACTATAAGAAGATAATTAACCGAGTATCAAGTCAGACGAAAGACCTTTGTTTGAAATCAGAAGTAGATAGGCTAAGGGTGGAGGCTGGTCTTATCCAAGCCAGCCCTAAGCATGAGCCCATAACTAAAGCTTGGCAGAATATCCAGCTAGATCTTGAGGAGATTCACTGGTCTAAGAGTCAACTTAGGGAAACGGAGAAGCTGTTAGAGGGCTACATGGGTGAGGAAGAAGAGAAAAAAGAGCCTAGCCTAGGGGATTTCCTTAGAGAACATGAAGAGAATCAAGAATCAAGTTGCCAGCTAGGTCCTTATGGAGACTTCCTTAAGGATTTGCTTAAGGATAGGATTTTAGAATCAAAATTGGCTAGCTATTCGCTAAAGGCAGGGATGCTTCCGGCTGCCTATATAAGCAGTTTAAACCAAGAGCTGGATAGGCATATAGGTGGTCAGGCAGTTTACTTAGAAGACGGTTATTATCAAATAGATGAATTTTACCAGGTTGAAATTGAGGGGATTGTAAATGACGACTAAAATAAATCCTAGAGATGCAGAGAGTATTATCAGAGGCTTAGAGGGAGGCATTGTACCAAGTAGGGGGATTAGGCACTTGCTGGTTGGGAGGAAAAATGAGGTTCTAGAGATTATAGATACCTTAGACTACCTAGACCAGGGAGGCTCTGATATAAGATTTTGGGTAGGTGATTTCGGAAGTGGTAAGTCTTTTATGCTGAGGACTATCGAATCTATGGCCATACAGAGGAATTTTGTAGCCTCTACTGTAGATTTAACTCCCTCAAGGAGGTTCTATGCTACAGATAAGAAGGCCAAGGCTCTCTACAAGGAGATTGTAGACAATATGGCTACTATGGGGGCAAGAGATGGAGGAGCAATTGAGGCCATAGTAGGTCAGCTAGTGACAGGGATATTAACCGAAGGAATGGAAGAGGGGATAGTAGATTTGACAGATTTAGATGACGAGGCCAAGGCCTGGGTTAGGGATAGGATTTTAGACTTAACTACTAGCTTTAAGAGCGCTGGCTTGGCCTACGAGCTAGGAGAGGCTATCTACCACTTCTTTATTGGTGAGGTAAGTGGAAACAGGAACCTAAAGCTGGCGGCTATTCGTTGGATTAGAGGGGATATAGATTTGAAGATGGAGGCTAGGCGGGAGCTGGGATTGAGCGAGATAATCAACGACGACAATTGGTTTGATGCTCTGAAAACCCTGGTAGAGCTCTTCAGGGCTATTGGCTATGGAGGTCTAGTGGTCAACTTTGATGAGGCGGTGAATCTCTACAAGCTTCCTATGGCTAGGACCAGGGAGAGAAACTATGAAAGGATTCTCAATATTTACAATGAGTGTAAGTCTGGTGCAATTGAAGGTCTTTTTGTAAACTTTGGTGCTACGAGGAAGACGGTCTTTGACGAAAGTAGAGGTATGTCTAGCTATGGGGCCCTTAAGGGCAGGTTAGGTTCTGAAGAGTCTATGGACTCTAAGTATGTAAATACCAACAGGACAGCCCTTGGTTTGAAGCCTTTAAGTCCTGAGGAAATCTATACTCTCCTTGATAACTTAAGAAATATTTATTCGGTTTATTGGGACCAGGACATGGATTTTAAGGGTGAAAATATCCGGACCTATATGGAGCTCCAGTTAAATAGGCCAGGAGCTGACGAATTTTTAACTCCTAGGGCTGTAATCAAGGATTTTTTAGAGATTTTAGATATAAAAAGGCAAAACCAAGGGGTAGATGAACTAGAGATTATCCAGGAAAAGTTTGGAAGTATGCCTATCTACAAGGACCAAGAGGATCTAGATGATTTACTAGAGGTGTTTTAATGGACCTCTATCAAGGGCTGAGTCGTCAACTGAGAAAATTTATCTACGAAAAAGGATGGCGGGATTTTACTCCTATACAAAAAGGAGCCCTTAAGTACTCTAAGGCCAGCAATGATAATTTGATTTTAGTAGCCCCTACAGCCTCGGGAAAGACCGAGGCGGCTTTTTTGCCAGCAATCGATTCAAGTCTTGGCAAAGAGGGGCTAAAAATTATATATATATCCCCTCTTATCGCCTTAATAAACGACCAGTTTCAAAGGATTAGCCAGCTCTGTCAAGACCTAGAGTTTCCAATTACATCCTGGCATTCAGAAAGCTCTGCTAGGGCCAAGGCTAGGCTTTTGAAAAATCCCCAAGGTATTCTCTTGATTACTCCAGAGTCAATTGAGGCTATGTTGGTCAACCGACCTGAAGAGGCTGGAAGGCTATTTAAGGCTGTAGATTGGGTTTTGGTAGATGAAATTCACGGTTTTAGCCAAGGGAACAGGGGTGTTCAGCTAAGGTCTCTCTTGGCTAGGATAGAAAAATATATGGATAGCACTCCTAGGTACTTGGGTATGAGCGCCACTGTGGCTCCAGAAGACTTTGAATTGATGAAGGATTTTTTTCCTAAAGGCAGGGAGACCCTGGTTTTAAGGGACAAGGGGTCTAATGTATTGAGGGCGAACCTAACTTACTGGCCAGTTTCTAAGGGGATTTCCCAAGATGCAGTTGAAGAAATTTATCGCCTTTCCCAGGATCAGTCGTTGCTGGTTTTTCCCAATTCTAGGGCAGATGTTGAGGAATTAAGTAGCCGACTTAGGCAGCTAGCTAGGGAAAGGGGGAGCCAAACTCGCTATTTTGCCCATCACGCCTCTATATCGAAGAGGGCTAGGCGAGAAGCTGAAGCCTTTGCCTTAGCTGGCCAGGGTTTTTTCACTATCTTTGCAACCTCCACCTTAGAGATGGGCATAGACATCGGTGCAGTAGACGGAGTTGTCCAGTTCTCTGCTCCAGCAGATGCTAAGTCTTTGGCTCAAAGGCTTGGCAGAGGTGGTAGGAGGACTGGTGAAAATTTCCTCTACCTCTTGGCTACTAATCCCTTTGACCTACTTCAAAGTAAAGCAGCCCTGGCAATGGTTGAAGATGAGGATTTGGATAAATCTCAGCCAACTATAAAGCCCTTTGATATCCTAGCCCATCAGTTCCTGTCCATGCTCTTGGAGAGAAATGGAATTGAGGTGGGTCAAGCCTTAGAGTTTTTGTCTAGTTCCAAGGCATGGAAAGATATAGAAGTTGATGAATTTAGGGCTATTCTCAATCATATGCATAGGGAAAATTATATTGAAGTCCTTGAGTCAGAGGTTATCCTAGGTTTAGAAGGGGAAAAATTTTTAAATATGGGAGATTTTTATGCTGTCTTTGAAGATGGGGAGAGCTTTCGCGTCTACCACAAGGATGCTGAGTTGGGCCGTTTAGCTCTGAGCCCTAGTCTTGAAGTAGGGAGGAATATTATCCTAGGTTCTAGAACTTGGGAGATATGCGAAATCAACTATGGACAAAAGAGAATCCAGGTTGTTGAGGGGAAAAAGGGGGAAGCTCCACTCTTTATCGGAGCAGAGATTGTCGTTTCCTGCCAGCTAAGGTCTAGGATGAGAAAGCTTATTGAGGCTAGACCTTGGGAGGAAGATGAGGATTTGAATCCATTAAGGGAAATCTCTATCCAAGATGAGATTGAAGAGGACATGCTGAGAACCTATTTAGGAACTAGGGCTAACCAGAGTCTGATAATCCTCTGTGATTACCTTGGATACAATTTCAGACTAGAAGACTGGCAGAGTCTTATCAGGGGTAGGGGTATTGAGGGGGCTTTAAGTAAATTGGCGGATAATTTTCCTACTTCAGAAGAGTTAAAGGACTTTCTCTTAGCCAGGGAAGACTTGATTGATAGGTTTTACCGGGCTAAGTATAGGGAGCTTTTGCCCTTAGAGCTAAGGGCTCAGTATATTATTGATAATATCTTAGCTGTAGATGAGGTAAGGGATTTTTTAGGAGGATAAAATGCTGAATTTCTTAGACAAGAAGATTCATCGCTGGATTGTTGTGGCAGGGCTTTTCATATACCTGTCCTCGTCTTGGGGAGTAATTTACAACTTAACTAGTCTATATATGACTCCAGTCCAGGAGCACCTAGGCCTGAGCCGCCAGTATGTGACTATGGGGCTGACCTTTAGGAGTATTGGGGTAGTTTTAGGAGGGTTAGCTTTGGGGGCTGTCTACAAGAGGCTTAGTGTAATGAAGGTTTTAAGGGCTTCTTCTTTAGTCCTACCAGCGATTTTCTTTACCCAGTACTTTATCAACCATATTTCTATCTACTACCTATCCCTATGCCTACAGACATTTTTTGTAATCCTATGTGGCTTTGTGCCGGTTTCTATCCTTATAAATCAGTGGTTTCCTACAAACAGAGGCTTTGTTATGGGAATCACCACTACGGGATCAAGTGTGGGAGGGGTTATCTTTAATATGTTAGGGAGCCATGTCCTTATAAACTATGGCTGGCAAGAGTCAGTTATGGCGGTATCAGCTAGTATGGCGGTAGTGATGGCCCTGACTTCCTTTTTATTGATTTCGGAAAATAGAGACTTTGAGGGAGATAGGGAAGAGCAGCTAGGCTCAGGCCTAAGCTATGAACAGATTAAGGGGGATAGGACCTACTACCCTGTTATTTTGATTGTCTGTTTGATGGGGGCTTCGGTAAATGGAACTATTACAAATATTATTCCTAGGCTCTTAGACTCGGGCTACGGTATAGCCTATGCAGCTAAGATGATTAGTCTAAATATGGTGGCTTTATCCTTTGGTAAGTTTTTCCTGGGCTATCTCTATGACAAGCTTGGAATTAAGAAGAGTACCTTGATTTCAGCTGGCACTCTAGGTATAGGGGTTGGTGCTATGTATTTTTCATCAATTCCTATCTTTGTACCAATCTTAGCCATAGGGATTGGGGTGGGAACAGGCTTTGCTTCAGTGGCCAATCCAGTTTTTATCAACTCCCTCTATGGGGAAAAGGAGTTTTCTAGGATTTCTGGCTACCTTCAAGGGGCAAACGGTTTGGGAGCTATTATCGCTCCTATTATAATTTCCTTACTTTATGGGGTGAGTGATTCCTATGATGAGGGAATATTGGTTTTATTTTTTAGTGCAATTCTTGTTATCATCCTAACTCTAATATTTGTTCCTGACGTTAGGGAGGAAGATAAGCTATTTTTAAAGAAGATGGCAGAGGCAAAAGAATAGTTAATATTTATAAAAAAAGCTAGCACATAGAACTGTGCTAGCTTTTCATGTATGACTTAAGGGACTTTTATTAAATTGATTTAAAGGCTTTACAGATTATAGGCCTATGTCTATCTTTGCTAGCCGCTTGTCTATGTCTAAGGCTTCTTTTGGATCTAGGTCCAGCTCCCTGATAATCATATGGCTACCATAGGGAATGTACTATCCTGCTTCTAGTTTTTTATGAAGGTTTCTTCATCATCTTTAATGCCGAATATAAAGGCTAAACTAGCAATCTCCTCTGGACTGAGTATCTAGAGCGTTTCATCAGACCCTTTAATTCTTACAACATCGTTGAACTTCTTGTCTTTAATAAATTCGCAAATATCCTTCCTATCTTGGAATTCCCTATAGTAGTATTCTTCCATAAATAGGATATGGTGAGATTTAGCCTTTAGTTTAGCTAGGGCTTTTTTAATATCTTGGTAGCTTTTTAGTGGGTCTCTATCTATTAGCTGGATTAGATGTTTATTAAAGTATTCAATGATTTCATCTAAGTCTTCTATTTTTAGTTCTACCCTTTCTAGGCACATGTCAGGGCCTAGTAATACATAGTTTTCAATATTCAATCCTACTAAAAATCAATAAA
This sequence comes from uncultured Peptoniphilaceae bacterium, assembly GCA_964523385.1. Lineage (GTDB taxonomy): Bacteria > Bacillota > Clostridia > Tissierellales > Peptoniphilaceae > CAZFXW01. The sequence goes on from CAZFXW010000001.1 coordinate 48,363, forward strand.
AAAAGGGACTGACCTCTGTCAGTCCCTTTTTTGGCTACTATTTGAGCCGTTTATGGTGGGCCTTACTGGACTTGAACCAGTGATCTCTACGATGTCAACGTAGCGCTCTAGCCAGCTGAACCAAAGGCCCCAATGTTCATTATTATAACACAGATAATATTAATAGCAAGTAATATCTTTATTGAAAATATGATTTTAAACTGATAAAGTTATGTAAGGAGGGATGGTATGAATAAATTACTTATTTTTGTGCTTCTCTTAACCTTGATAGGATGTGGACAGGTCTCTGACGATTTTACACCTAAGGGAGAGGATAAGTTGGGCACGACTGATCAAGACCAGGTCCTAACAGAGACTAAATCTGAAGTAAGTGAAAAGAAGGTAGAACTTCCGACTAAGAAAGCAGGAAATCCCATAGACAAGAAGTTGGTAGATGCTTCGCGCCTTAGGTCTGGAGTATATATAGAGACTGAGTATTCTATAAGAAACGGAGAAGGTAATGCCTCTGGCTATAGCGAGACTAAGTATGCCAAGGATGATCATAGGTATTGGCATGAAAGTGATGGGGGTTTTGAGACCAACGAAGAATACATAGTTGATGGTAAGAGGTATTACAAGAAGGATGTTTTTCAGGATTGGTCAAAGTCGGACTTTGACGATGCTGGATTTGAAAATATTGAAAAAAGTTTTAAGGTAGAGGATCTAACCAGGAAGATTCTAATAAATCCAGAGCTTTTTGAAGTGGATGAAACTGAAAAGGAGTTTATATTTTCTTTTGAAAGTGGTGATGACCAGGCAATAAAGGACATGGGCTTTACTAACTTTATCTTTCCATCAGTAGACGAAGGCGCTGAGGTGACTTTTGCTAAATTTGAAGTCTTATATATAGTGGATAAATTTAGTTATAAGCCTATTAGCCTCTACTATTTTATCGACAAGGAGATTAAAGGCCCTGGTTATGAGGATCAGGTTGTCCAGTCCCAGACCCAGAGATTCTTGTCTTTTAATGAACCAGTGGAAATTGTTCTACCTGAAGAAGCTTTGAAGCTTAAGAAGCAAGAGCACTAAAGTGTTAACTTGTCAATGTTTTAAAGCGTTCTATGATAGAATTATGGCTAATTGTTAAAAATGGCTTAAATTTATGACAAAAAGTACTTAGATTTTTATTTTAATAGCTTGAAGACCTATAATACCTTGAAATATTTTTAGAAAGCTGATATCTTATATATATAAAGGGAAGGTGATAAATGTGAAGAAAGTAATTTTAATTTTAATGGCAAGTGTTATGCTAATCTCATGTCAAACTACTACTGAGACTGACCAGGTAGAAGACAAGTCAGAAATGGTATCTGAAGAATCAGAAATGGTGTCTGAAGAGTCTGAAAAAGTAGAAGAATCAGAAGCAGTAGACATGGAATCAGAAGCAGTATCTGAAGAGTCAGAAATGGTATCTGAAGATGCAGTAGAGACTTCAGAAGAAACTGAGTAATTAAATAATCTATAGGTTATTTACTTATGAGAAGGCTGAGATGAATTCATCTCGGCCTTTTTCTTTTTCTAATTAAATCAGGGCTTAGAAGATGATAAGCTGATAGCAGAGAGAAAGGTGATAGGACGAAAAAAGTGTTGTTAGCGGTTGGCTTGGGTATTTTTCTAGCAGCGTGCTCTCCAACTACTGAGCTGACTGAGGAAATTTCCCAAACTGAGATTAGCAGTGAGGAAAATGAGAAGGTTACCGAAGAGAAGGTGTTAGAGGTTGATCCTAGATCTGCAGATCTTATCAAAGGTGGAGTAGTAGAAAAGTATGTCCATGCTGAGGAAATTATGACTAGAGAGGCCAATGAAGGAGAGGCTAGGGTGGAGATTCATACTGAGTCTAAGCATGCTCCGGAAAAGGGACTTTACTGGGAAAAAACCAGCATAGACGAAGGCGATGGCCAGGTTGAATTTGAAAGATACATAGACCAGACTAGGGAGTACTTTCAGGATGGCGAGATTTGGGACAGTAGGGAATTGGCAGAAGGGGAATATGAAGAGATTATCCATTACTATCCTTACGGCTGGATTTCTGAAAAAATCATAGTTCAACCTAATTTATTCGATTTAAAATCCGAAGAAGGCCAGTATGTATTTACCTATGAATCTGATGATCCAGAGATGATTAAGACTATAAGGTCGGATATGAGGTTAAATAAAGAGGACATGGCAGATTTGAATTTTTCTGATTTCAAATTTGCCTATACTGTTGACTCTAAAACCTTAAAGCCTATCATCATAAATATATACTCTCTAAGTGAGGAAGATGGTATAAGCATAATTGAGGAAAGGGACATTAAGATTATTGAAATTAACGAAGACTTTGAGTTTTCTATGCCTGAGGATATAAAGGCTCTGGGAGATACTGAGTAGGAATAAAAAGCAAAGATAAAACCCAGCCTCTCTATTTAAGAGATAGGCTGGGGTTTTCCTATGTTTTAATGTAATTTAGTGGACGATTAATACGTTTTTGTGAGAGTTATGAACGATTCCACTGGAAACCGAACCTACTAGGCCTCTTGCAACTCGTCCAAGACCTCTAGAACCAACGATTATAGTCGATGGATCTATTTCGTCCTCAAGCTCTAAGATAGAGTCGATTATGTTACCTGCCTTTTGGTGGGTAATAACAGTTCCTGGGTAGGAACTAGTCATTTCCTTAGCTTCAGTTAAGACTTTCTCCGCCAACTCATCATAGTAAGGCTGGTAGTGTTCTTCTAGTGAATATGCTGTGTCTAGCTCTGGGATATGGAAGGCTGAAATTACGTAAAGGATGTGAATCTCACTGTTGAAAAGCTCTCCAAGTGCCATAGCTGTTGTCAAAGCTTTTTTAGACGTTTCTGAACCGTCGATTGGAACGAGGAGCCTGTCAAAGACATTCTCATTATACTCTTCGACTACCAGAGTATCTATTCCCGCTTTACGAACTATCTTGTCAGAGACTGAACCTAGGAAGGCTCTTCTCATGGCAGATAAACCCCTAGAACCAACTACGATTAGGTTGTAACCGTCTTTGGCTTCTTCCACAACTTCTGTCGCTGGGTCGCCCATAGCTGTCTTTCCTGTAATCTCGTAGTTAGTGTCTGCTAGAGAGTCGGTGCTCGTCTTTTGTCTTTCTTCAATAAGGTCTCTGTTCTTACTGAGGATTTCATGGGCCTTTTCTCTAGCCAGAAGGTCAAAAGCAGAGTGAACTTCTACGACTGAGAAAAGAGTGGCTTCACCACCGGTTTTACTAGCTAAGAGATTGGCTACATTAAGTGCCTTGTTTGAGTGTTGCGATCCATCATATGGTATCAAATATTTTTTCTTCATTATATCACCTCTATACAATCTTGATACCCTTTCATCTACTTTCACAAACTAAAACTTTAAAATTTTTTGTTTTATATTATAATAAAGAGTATAAGTGATAAACGATTGGATTGAGGAGATTTTTTTATGAGAAATAAAATTATTGGGCTTTTAATTTTAGTCATAGTCTTGGCTGGATGTTCTAACAAGGGATCGAAGAAAACAGATGGCCAGGCAGGAGGTCTGGAGAAGTATGAGTATACTTTTTTTGACACCTTTGACACGATTATTAGCTATGTAGCCTTTGAAGAGTCAGAGGAAAAATTTAATGAGGACGCGGCCTTTGTTGAAAGTGAATTTAAAAGGCTCCACAAGATTTATGACAACTACAATACCTATACTGGAATCAACAACGTGATGAGCATTAATGAAAATGCTGGCAAGGGGCCTATAGAAGTAGATAAGGAGCTTTCAGACCTAGTTGCCCTAAGCATCAAGTGGAATAAGGATATCTCGCCTAAAGTTGATATTTCCCTAGGTCCAGTCCTTAAGATATGGCACGACTACAGGGAAGAAGCAATGGCAAATCCAGATAGGGCTGCGGTGCCTTCTGGGGCAGAGTTGGAAAAGGCCGATGAATTTGTAGATATTAAAAAGATTAAGGTAAATGAGAAAAAGAGAACTGTTGAAATCCAAGAGGGTATGTCTATAGACTTAGGTGCAGTAGCTAAAGGCTATGCTGTAGAGCTAGTTACAAAATCCCTTGAGGAAAGAGGAGTTAAATCGGCTATTTTATCTGCCGGAGGAAATGTTAAGCTTATTGGAAGTCCTATGGATGGGTCTAGGGATAAGTGGGGCATTGGAATCCAAAATCCAGATGCAGCCAAAGGTCTGTCAGCCGAACAACTGGCTGACGTCCTATATCTAAAGGAAGGATCTGCTGTTACCAGTGGAGATTACCAGAGATACTATGAAGTTGATGGCAATTTTTACCACCATATTATCGACCCTGATACATTAGAGCCACCTAATTTCTACAATTCAGTAACAATTGTAGCAGAGGACTCAGGATTGGCTGATTTCTTATCTACTGTAGCCTTCCTGCTCCCTATGGATGAGTCTGAAAAACTAATTAAAGCTCATAAGGGAGCCGAAGCCCTGTGGATTTTAGAAGATAATACCATCGTAGCTACAGATGGACTTAAACCCTATATGGAAAGTCTTGGAGCTAGTCCGTCAAATTAAATGAAAATCCCGTATAAGAGGGGAATTAGGAGTGAAGGTAGGTAATTAACTACCTTCATTTCTTTTAAACCTAGCATTTCTATAGAAAGAGCTATAAGGATTACCGAACCAATCTGGGAGATGTAATCGACCACTAGGCTAGTCAGAATTGGGGTTAGGAAAAGGGAGAGGACAAAGAAGGCTCCCTGGTAGAGGAAGAGGAGGATAGAAGTTAGAAATAGGCTTCTTCCGTAAATACTTCCAAAGATTATCGAGGAGATAAAGTCTAGGGCTGCCTTAAAGAGTAGGATGGAGATGTCTCCTTTCAGTCCTGCTTCTAGGGGGCCGAGAATAGCCATGGCGCCCATGCCTTGGACCAGGAAGACGGTAATGGCTCCCCTTAGAAATTCAGAGTCAAATTTTTTTGAACTGTCAGCCACTGCATCTAACCTATCTGACAGTTTAAGTATATTGCCTAAAAGGGTTCCTAGGCAGAGAAAAACCAGGATGAGGAACATCTGCTCAGCTTGAATAGAGCCCTTGATTCCAAAGAGGAGGACAAGGATACCTAGAATAGAGTAGAGGGAGTTGGCCAGGTCTTCAGAGATGGCGTTTTTCAAAAATAAGCCTATCAGACCCCCACCAGCAACTCCCAGGGAATTTATTATTACACCTAACATGTAGACCTCCTTAAAAAATATTAATTAATATTATACAGTATAAATCTAAGAAAGGTTAGTATGAGCTATAGAAGATATAAAAGAGATGATGAGCACACCTATGTCCTAGGGGCCTTTCCAGCTATTGAAGCCGTTGAAAGTAGGCCTGACTTGGTTATCGAAGTAATATTGTCCACTAAGCTAAAGGATAGTATTCAATTAGAAGAAAAGTTGGATAAATTGGGTATAGTATATAAGGTAGATGACAGAACCCTCAACAGGATTTCCAACCGAAGGGATAATTTCGTGCTAGCGGTAATGAAAAAAGAAGAAATGAAGTTAGAGGCTGGCAAGCACCTGGTCCTTCATCATCCCAGCAATATGGGAAATATAGGAACTATTATTAGGACAATGCTGGGTTTAGGCTACAGGGATTTGGCCATTGTTGGAGACAGCGCTGACTTTCAGGATCCTAGGGTTATCAGGGCATCTATGGGAGCTTTTTACAAGCTTAGGATAGAGGCTTTTGAGGATATAGGAGCCTATAAAGAAGCTTTTCCAAATAATAGGCTATATTCTTTTATGTTGGCAGAAGAGGCAATCTATTTAGATGAACTGGAAGGAAATGGGTCTGGAGAGGAATTTTCATTGGTTTTTGGCAATGAAGGAGAAGGTCTACCAGAATATTTTATTAATTTGGGTCAGCCCGTTAAAATTCCCCAATCTAAGGAGGTAGACTCGTTAAATCTGACCATAGCCGCAGGTCTTGCCATGTACCAGTTTGCAGACTTAGGAGCCTTGAAATAATGCTGTGGATATTTGATTTAGATGGGACTTTGGTAGACTCACTGCCCACAATTACAGGCCATGTCAATAAAGTTCTGAAGGCCTATGGCTACAAGCAGATTCCAGAGGAAAAGATTAAGGAATTCTTAGGCCTTGGGGCCAGAAACTTATTGGATAGGGTTAGGGATTATGCGGAAATTGCTGATAAAGACCTAGGGTCTATCCTGGAGAATTATATTAGAAGCTACAATAGCCAGCCTGTTGATGGAACGGTGATTTTTCCCGACGTTGAGAGTGTGTTAAAGAATTAAAAAGAAGAGGCCATAGGCTCGTGATAGTGTCTAAGAAACAGAACTCTACAGTCCAGGAGATAAATCCAGAGATTTTTGGAGATAAGATTGATTTTTACCTAGGTGAGGGAGAGGGAAGTAGAAAACCCAGTCCGGATATGCTAAGTAAGGCTATGGAAGTTTTGTCCATTGGGTCGGAAAGGACTATAATGGTAGGAGACAGTGAAGCAGACATGGGAGCTGCCCAGAGGGCTGGTGTGAAGACTGTGGCTGTCACCTGGGGATATAGAAGTGAAAGTGATTTAAAAGAGTTGAAGCCAGATTATATTATAGGTAAGGCAGAAGAGCTTTTGGATTTGGAGGAGATTAGATGAAAAAAATTGGATTAGTTGTTAATCCCATCGCTGGAATGGGCGGTAGGGTTGGACTTAAGGGAACTGACGGCAAGGATATCTTAAAGAAGGCTATCGAGCTTGGTTCAGTGCCAGAAGCACCTGCCAAGGCAGAACTTGCCCTAGAAAAGCTTCTTCCGATAAAGGATGAGATTGAACTTCTAGTTGCCAGTGGAGATATGGGCGAAAATGAAGCAAAGAATGTAGGCCTTAATTATAGGGTGGTTTACCAGGCTGGTGAGGAAACCGATGAGAAGGATACGGCAGCTCTATCAGACATCCTAGAGAAGGAAGAGGTTGAGTTGGTTTTATTCGTTGGGGGAGATGGTACGGCTAGGGACATTTACAATGCTATCGAAACTAGGGTGCCAGCTATAGGCATACCAGCGGGGGTAAAAATCCACTCGCCAGTTT
>CAZFXW010000002.1:0-28485 GCA_964523385.1 uncultured Peptoniphilaceae bacterium
CTTTATTTTTTCTTTGTCCTAATAGCATTTTCCTTAATTGTAGGTTTTTTGGCTGCCACCTTAGGAGAGAGGAATTTCCAAGATCAATATCAGGAGATTTTAATTAATCGGGCTAAGTCTATAGCCCAGGAGATAGAAAATAGGCCAGATATTTTCAGCCAAGTAGATGACCAACCAGAGGAAATTGTAGAGGAGCCAAGAAATCAGATGGCCATGGGTCAAATGACCAAGGGTCAGATGGGCATGAGTCGCCGAGGTTATATGAATAGGCCTATGATGGAGAATTATATCGGTTTTGTAGATAATATTATCAAGACCAATCTTTGGATTGTAGATTATGAGGATATGACGGTTCAGACTAGAGAAGGGACCTTTCCCGTGGTAGACTTAGGACCAGAGCTTGGGGAAGCTATCCAAGGAGCTAAGTCTAGCCCTGGTTCCGTTAGTCAGTCCTTTGGAGATTACCTAGGGGGTCAATATATTACTGCCCTAGTCCCGATTGAAAGGGAAGGAGCTGGCTTTGGCCTTGTTCTACTCCACGAGAAGACCACTCAAGCAAGCAGTTTTTACTCTATCTTTGGCAAGTCCTTTGGTTACTCTGTTCTCATAGCCCTTCTAGCTGTTATGATTTTGGCTTTTTTCTTCGCCAGGCGTTTTATCTTGCCCCTTAAATCAATGGCTCAAACTACAGAAGAATTGATTAGAGGTAACTATCAGGTAACTACAGGAGTGAGCCAAGCCGACGAAATTGGCCATCTGGCTGAAAACATAGATAGCCTGGCTCATAGGTTGGATGAAGGAGAGGAAAAGAGAAGGGAATTAGATTCCCTAAGGAAGGATTTTATTGCTAATATTTCCCATGAACTCAAAACTCCAGTTACCGTGATGAAGGCCTCTCTAGAAGCCCTAAAGCTGGGCCTAGTCGAGGACCAGAATTCTTACCATCAGGCTATCTATGCTGAATCTGTTGTCTTAGAAAGGTTAATTCAGGACCTGTTAGACCTAACCAAACTCCAGAATCCAAGCTTTCCTATGGAGGATATGGAACTAGACTTGATTCAAGTTCTAGCTGACTCTGCTAGGAGTCTTAGGCCTTTGGCCATAGAAAGAGGAGTGGATATCCATTTGGAGACAGAGGACTGCTTAGAGTTCAGAGGTGACTATATACGTTTGAGACAGATGTTTGTCATAGTCATCGACAATGGGGTTAAATATTCCCAGCCAGGGAGCCGAGTGGAGATTATCCAAACTAGTTCAAATGGTCGCTGGAGAGTAGATGTTAAGAACCGGGGACCAGTAATCAAGGAAGAAGATTTGTCAAAGCTCTTCCAATCATTCTATAGGCTTGAGAGTCAAGAGTCGGGAAGTGGCCTAGGATTAGCCATAGCCGCAGAGATTGCTAAAAGGCAGGGTATAGAAATTTCCGCAAGGAGTAGTCCAGAAGTGACAGTCTTTAGTTTTTCAGGCCCTCTAGTTTTGTCTCAATTAAATAAAAGAGATATAATAAATCCTGAGGAGTGATCTAATGGCAAAATTACCTAACTGTCCCCAGTGTGACAGTGAATACACCTATCAAGATGGAAATCTGCTGACTTGTCCTATGTGCCACCATAGTTGGACTGTAGAGGAACAAGAGGCAGCTGAAGAGGCGGCAATTATTCGAGATGCCAATGGCAATGAGCTAGCTGACGGCGACAGCGGAAGCATTATTGATGACGTAAGGGTTTCAAATACCGAAAGGCTGAGGAGGGGCGATAGGGTCACAAATATTAGGCTCTTAGACCAACCAAGAGATGGCCATGATATAGAGGGAACTGTTGAAGGCTTTGGCAGGATGTATTTAAAGAGCCAAATAATTAGAAAGCAGGGATAACATGTTATTGCTTTGTTATAAGTCCTGAACCACTTGCAAGGGAGTAGAGGAACTACTCACAGCAAAGGGAATCGACTACAATTACAGGAGAATTGATTCTGAAAATCCCAATACCCAGGAGCTAAAGGATTGGCACGAGAAAAGTGGAGTAGATATCTTGAAGTTCTTTAATACAAGGGGCAAGATATACAAAGATGAAAACCTAAAGGAAAAACTGCCTAATATGAGGCTAGAGAAAAAATACAAGTTATTAGCCACTGACGGCATGCTGGTTAAAAGGCCAATTTTAATCGATGGGGACCAGGTCTTTGTTGGACCAGATGTGAAAAAGTATATAGAGAGCAAATAATAGAAGGCTTCCTAGCTAATACTGGGAAGCCTTTTTTATGTTAATTAAAGTGAAAACCATGTCATTGGCTTAGTTGGGCCAGTGGCTTCAAATGTGATTAAATCGGCCTCCTATGTTATAATTAGGAGGTGAGGTGAGAGTATGAAAAGAAGAATTGGGCTATTATTGATAGCGGTTTCAATCCTTTTGAGTGGTTGTTCAGGAGTAATAAGCAAGGACACTGTAACCCTAAGTCGAGAGGAATATGAGGAGTATAAAAAGAATGCAGAAATTCTAGAAAATATAGAGTTTTTAGAAGGTCAAATAGAGAAGAATTTTCTATTTGAATATGATAAGGAAGATGTAGAAGAGGGAATTTACAAGGGACTATTTACAGCCCTAGATGATCCTTATTCTGTCTACTATAATGAGGAAGAGTACAAGGCTCTATTAGAGGACACTAGCGGAGAGTTTGGAGGTATTGGTGTTGTCATTACGGCAGCGCACGGAGACTATATTACAGTAATTTCTCCCATAGCAGGCACTCCTGGAGAGAGGGCAGGTATTAGGGCTGGAGATTTAATCCTGACCATAGATGGAGAATCCTACTGGGCTAGCGAAATTGACAAGGCTGTTAAGGCTATGAGAGGACAGCCAGGAACTGATGTAGACTTGACCATTAGGCGTACTAATGAAGCAGGAGAATTTGAAGATATAGATCTAACCTTGACCAGGGAAAACATCAAAGTGGACTCGGTTGTATGGGAAATGATTGACGACTTAGGCCTAATAAAGCTGACTACTTTTGATGAGAATACCTTTAGGGACTTTTTATCTGCCATAGACCAGGTTAAGGCCCAGGAAGCTAAGGGAGTAGTCTTAGATCTTAGGATGAACCCAGGAGGTCTTTTAAGTTCGGTTATTAGCATAGCAGACTATCTATTACCAGAGGGTACAATAGTTTCTACTGTAGATAAAAATGGCAATAAAGTAGAAGAAAAATCCGATAGCCAGGTAGAGGATATCCCTATTGTTGTACTAATTGATGAAGGTTCTGCCTCAGCATCAGAGATTCTAGCAGGTGCTCTTCAAGACTATGGTAGAGCAAAGGTAATTGGAACCCAGTCCTTTGGTAAGGGTATAGTCCAGCAGCTTTTCCCTGTAGATAAGGGTGGGTTTAAACTGACAGTATCTGAATATTATACGCCAAAGGGCAATAAGATAGATGAAATTGGAGTTACTCCAGATATTGTGGTTGAGAGAGAGGAAGGTCAGGATTTAGAGGAAAAAGACCTTCAACTAGACAAGGCAGTGGAGGTCTTGAGAAAAGAAATAGAAAACAGGTGATCCATTGACTAATTTTCAGTTATTTTCAGACTTTTCCCCTAAGGGAGACCAGCCTAAGGCTATAGATGCTTTAGCAACTGGCCTAGAGAAGGGGAAAAGGTCACAGATATTAAAGGGTGTAACAGGGTCTGGAAAGACCTTTACCATGGCCAATATTATCGAAAGGGTTCAAAGGCCAACTTTGGTTATCGCCCATAACAAGACCTTAGCCTATCAATTGGCTTCTGAGTTTATGGAATTTTTCCCAGAGTCTGCTGTAGAGTACTTTGTGTCCTACTACGACTACTACCAGCCAGAGGCCTATGTTCCAATGACTGACACCTATATCGAAAAGGATTCGTCAGTAAATGATGAAATAGATAAGCTAAGGCACTCGGCAACAGCCTCTCTTTCTGAAAGAAAGGATGTAATAATCGTAGCATCTGTTTCCTGTATATATGGTTTAGGTGACCCGATAGATTACGAAAATTTGGTGGTGTCCCTAAGACCTGGAATGATTAAGGATAGGGATTTGGTTATCCAAGAGCTGGTTTCCATCCAATATATGAGAAATGATATAGATTTTTCTAGGGGGACTTTTAGAGTTAGAGGAGATTCACTGGATATTTTTCCAGCATCCTCTGATGAGAATGTGGTTAGGGTTGAATTCTTCGGTGACGAGATCGATAGGATTACGGAAATTAATTCCTTAACTGGTGAGGTTATAGGCAGGAGAAATCATATATCAATTTTTCCAGCCTCCCACTATGCGACAACACCGGAAAAAATCGAAAGGGCCTTGGTAACTATCGAGGAAGAGTTAGAGGAGAGGTTAGAATATTTTAATAAGCATGGCAAACTCCTAGAGGCTCAAAGGCTTGAGCAGAGGACTAAGTATGACATGGAAATGCTTAAGGAAATGGGATTTTGCACAGGTATAGAAAACTATTCTAGGCACTTGACGGGCAGGGCTCCAGGCTCTAAGCCCTATACTCTAATAGATTACTTTCCAGATGACTATTTAATGATTATCGATGAGTCCCACGTATCCATACCTCAGATAAGGGCCATGTATAATGGAGATAGGGCTAGGAAGCAAAACCTCGTTGACTACGGTTTCAGATTACCTTCAGCCCTAGACAATAGGCCGATGAAGTTTGAAGAATTTGAGAACATGATCAATCAAGTCCTTTACGTGTCAGCCACTCCAGGTCCCTATGAGCTAGAAGAGACGCCTAACCTGGTAGAGCAAATCATCAGGCCTACAGGACTCTTGGATCCAAAGGTAGATATTAGGCCGACGGAAAATCAAATCGACGATTTAATAGGTGAGATTAACACTACTACAGCCAAGGGTGAAAGAACTTTAATTACTACCCTGACAAAGAAAATGGCAGAAGAGCTCACGTCTTATCTAGAAGAAATCGGAATTAAAGTAACCTATATGCACTCCGATATTAAAACCATTGAGAGAATGGAAATTATCAGGGATTTGAGGCTGGGCAAGTATGATGTTTTAGTTGGAATTAACCTTTTGAGAGAAGGTTTAGACCTACCAGAGGTTTCATTAATCGCAATTTTAGATGCTGATAAGGAAGGCTTCTTAAGGTCTGAAACTTCTCTAGTTCAAACCATGGGTAGGGCGGCTAGAAATGTAAACGGCCGTATTATTATGTATGCAGATGTGGTTACCGGTTCTATGGAGAGGGCGATAGAGGAGACTCTTAGAAGAAGGACTATCCAAGAGGCCTATAATCAGGAGCATGGGATTACCCCAACTTCTGTTCAAAAGGGAGTAAGGGATATTATAGAGGCCACAGTAGCTGCTGAGGAAGTAGAAGAGTACGGCCCAGTGGTAGAAGATTTAAAACTAGAGGATATTGACAGAATTATAATAAATTTAGAAAAGGAAATGTACAAGGCCGCCGAAGAATTAGACTTTGAAAGAGCGGCAAATTTAAGAGATGAAATGAGGAAACTAAAGAGTGAGTTTAGATAAAATAGTTATTAGAGGTGCTAAGGAGCACAATCTAAAATCTATCGACCTAGACATCCCAAGGGACCAGATGGTGGTCATCACCGGCATATCCGGTTCGGGAAAGTCCTCACTGGCATTTTCAACCATCTACGCTGAGGGGCAGAGGCGCTATGTTGAGTCTCTGTCCAGCTATGCCAGGCAGTTCTTAGGTCAGATGGACAAATCTGACGTTGAGTATATCGAGGGACTTTCTCCCTCGATTTCTATTGACCAAAAAACTACAAGTCAAAACCCTAGGTCTACGGTAGGGACCGTAACAGAAGTTTACGACTATCTGAGGCTCTTATGGTCAAGAACTGGAACAGCTATTTGTCCAGTTTGTGGTGCCATAATAGAAGCCCAATCGGTAGACCAGATGGTAGATATTATTATGGATATGCCCGAAAGATCGAGGATTAAAATTCGAGCTCCTATCGTTAGAGGGAGGAAGGGTCAACACAAGAGGCTAATCGAAAATATAAAAAAAGAAGGTTACAATAGGATTGTAGTTGATGGAGATGAATATGACCTCTTTGAAGAAGTAGAATTAGATAAAAACAAGGTCCACGATATTGACGTAGTTGTAGATAGGCTAATAGTAAATCTTGACATCCAGTCTAGGCTCTCCAGTTCAATAGAGACAGCTCTAGAACTAGCTGGAGGCCTAGTCAATATTGAGACAGAGGATGAGCTTATTCCCTTTAATGAGCATATGGCCTGTCCCTATGGACATATGCAGATAGAGGAAATGGAGCCAAGGGCTTTTTCCTTTAATTCCCCCTATGGTATGTGCCAGGCCTGCCATGGCCTAGGCTTCCACCTACAGTTTGACAGGGATTTAATTATTCCCAACAAAGAGCTGTCTATTAACGAGGGAGCCATAGAACCTTATAAAAATGGCAAGCCAGGTTCCTATTATTATGAAATGGTTAAGGCTGTTGCAGACAAGCACGGCTTTTCTATGGATAAACCTATCGGCCAAGCTCCAGCTGAAATGATGGAAGACCTTTTTGAGGGGACAGACTATAAGATTAGCTTTAATTTTGATTCCCATTACCAAGGCAAGAGGAGTTTTTCCAGCAATTGGGAGGGAATTATACCTAACTTAGAGAGGCGTTACAACCAGACAGGCTCTGACTCTCAGAGAGAGAGAATTGAAGAGTATATGTATGAACAGACTTGTCAGGAGTGTGAGGGTAGAAGATTAAGAGAGGAAATCCTAGCCATTAAAGTAGGTGACCTATCCATATCTGAAGCCACTGAAATGCCAATAACCAGGGCCTTAGCTTGGTTTAAGAACCTAGAGTTAAGCGAGAACTCAATGATTATCGCAGCTCCAATTTTAGACGAGGTAATTTCTAGGCTAAGCTTTCTAGTAGAGGTAGGCCTAGGCTATCTAAATATGGCTAGGGCAGCAGGGACCTTGTCAGGTGGAGAGTCTCAGAGAATAAGGCTGGCTACCCAGATAGGATCCCAGCTTCTAGGCGTAATCTACGTATTAGACGAACCTAGCATAGGACTCCACCAAAGGGATAACGAGAGGCTTCTAGGGGCATTGAGGGATTTAACCAACATAGGTAACTCCCTTATAATCGTTGAACATGACGAAGAGACTATGATCGCTGCTGATCAGATTATAGATATAGGACCTGGAGCAGGAATCCATGGAGGGGAAATAGTCTTCCAAGGAACTTACGATGAGATCCTAAAGGCACCTGGCACCGTAACCGGTGATTACCTATCAAGGAGAAGACACATACCCTTTAAAAAAGAATACAGGGAACCGACAGGCTGGTTAGAGGTAAAAGGAGCCAGGGAAAATAATCTTAAGGATATAGATGTTAGTTTTCCCTTAGGGGTCTTTACTTCAGTAACTGGAGTATCAGGATCTGGCAAGTCATCTTTAGTCAACAACATCCTAAACCGGGCCTTATCTAAAAGTCTAAATCGGGCAAGAATAAGGCCAGGAGACTTTGACAGTATTGAGGGAATGGATCAACTAGACAAGGTTGTCAGGATAGACCAGTCGCCAATTGGGAGGACTCCAAGGTCCAACCCAGCAACCTATACCAAGGTTTTTGACGATATCAGAGATCTCTTTGCCAACACGCCAGCTGCAAAGGCCAAGGGCTTTAACAAAGGCAGGTTTAGCTTTAACGTCAAAGGAGGTAGGTGTAAACACTGTAATGGAGACGGTACTATTAAAGTCTCCATGCACTTCTTACCCGATATTTACGTTAAATGTGAAGAATGTGGTGGGACTAGGTACAATCGTGAAACTCTATCTGTAGAGTACAAGGGTAAGAATATCGCCGATGTTCTAGCTATGAGCGTTGAAGAAGGGGTAGATTTCTTTAAAAATCACCCAAGCATATACAGGAAGTTAAAGACCATCGAAGACGTCGGCCTTGGATATATTACCCTTGGTCAGTCTTCAGTTCAGCTGTCCGGTGGAGAGGCCCAGAGGGTCAAGTTAGCTACAGAGCTGAGCAAGAGATCTACCGGCAGAACAATCTATATTTTAGACGAGCCTACCACAGGTCTCCACATGGCCGATATAGATAAGCTAGTAGCGGTTTTGGATAGGCTAGTAGAGGAAGGTAATACTGTGGTGGTTATTGAACACAATATGGATGTTATCAAGTCTAGTGATTATCTTATCGACCTTGGACCTGAAGGTGGGGATGCTGGTGGAGAGCTGATAGCTACAGGAACCCCTTTAGATCTAGCCCAGGTCAAAGAATCATATACAGGACAATTTTTACAGGCGGAATTTGAAAGGGATAAGAAGTTAACAGGTGAAATATGATTATACTTTCTAGAAATAATTCCTTTAGCTGGCATACCCTAGGAGACTGTTATTTTAAGGGCTATAGTTTTTCTGGCGTGGAAAATGCCCAGCTTTTAGAGGATTTTTGCCAGATTGACGAAGAAAAAGACTTTATAGAATTTTTAAGAACGGTGGATGGAGAGTTTTCCTTTCTCAAGGAAACTGAGGACTATATCTTTGCTGGTGTAGACTACGGCCGCTCCTTTCCCCTTTTCTTTACAGAGCATGAAGATGGGCTGGCAATTTCAGACCAGCCCCAATCTCTCTACTACTTGCTTAGGAGCAAGGAGGTTGATGCCCTAGCTATGAGGGAGCTAAGAATATCTGGCCATACCTTTGGTAATAGGACTATGCTCAAGGGAATCTACACCTTGGGAGCCGGAGAGATGCTCTTCTATGATAAGTCTGAAAAAGAGTTGCGAATTAGAGAATATATGGACTTAAGCTATCCCTGGGAAGAGAAATCACCGGAAGAGATGGCTGAAGACTTGAATAGACTCTACCTAAATTCAATAGAATCATCCTTGGCAGATATAAAAACTAGTGTGCTCCTAGAAATTAATGGAGATTGGTTTTCTAGGCTTATCTTAGGTAAGCTTTTAGAGTTAGGCTACAAAGATGTGATTATGTATACCTATGGAGGGCCTGACAATAAAAATGCCATATATGCTAGGCGAATGGCCGAGTATGCCGGTTATCCCTGGCACTACATAGAATATGACGGCATGGAGTGGTATAAGTGGTTTAACGGAAGAGATTATGACCAGTATGCAGACTATTCTAGCTGTAAGGTTAACGTGCCTAGGATTAGGGAATTCCTAGCTGTTAAGAGGATGAAGGAGAGGGGCATAGCCCAAGAGGGAGATGTCTTCTTAAACTACCATGATATTGGCCACTTAACTGGCCAAAACCTTCCAAAAATATTCTTAGATCAAAATATGATCAGGGAGGAGTCAGCTAAATCAGAAGTTTTGATGGAAGTGGCTTCAGCTAATGCTTGGGATAGGAAAGACACCAAGCTGATAGATGACTATATTGAAGATATCTATAGCCTAAACCCTGATATAGAAAGCCCTTCGGACTTTTATAACTATGGAATCTGGAAAGAGCATCTGGCTAAGGAAGAGGCGTCTAAAAACAGGATTTTTGAGTATTTCAACTTTGAGTGGAGAAATGTCCACATGAATTTAGAGCTTATAAGATACTGGTGGAATATGCCTTCAATATACAAATATGGTGGGGTAGTGAAAAACACCTTTGACCAAGACCATAATGATGACTTTATTTCGGGTCTAGGCTTTTCCCCCTACCCAACTAAAAGGGTTAGTCACCTAGGCTTTAGAGATATTATGAGGATTAGGTTTCCTGGCATGTCCAGAAGGCTGGACTTTATTAGAAGGTCTAGGCTCTTAAAAGATGCCTATGATGAAGACCCTATACTTTGGTATAATATAATAAGCAGAAGAGATTTTGAACTTTTGAAGAGTAAAATAACTGGGATTACAGGAGTACAAGCGATAATGTTATTAAGGGAAGAGATTAAATCCCATCACTTCCCCTATTAGAATATGGAGGTTATAAATGAGCGTAAGATTAAGATTTGCACCCTCACCGACGGGCTACCTACACATCGGTGGACTTAGAACAGCCCTTTACAACTATTTCTTTACTGAAAACCAAAAGGGAACACTAATTTTGAGGATTGAAGACACAGACCAGAGCAGATACGTTGAAGGGGCGATCGAGTCATTAATCGAATCCTTAGACTGGTCGGGTCTTGAGTACCAAGAGGGAGTCTATGTCAATGATGAGGGCGAGATTTATGAAAAGGGAGATTATGGTCCTTATATTCAGTCAGATAGAGTTAAAGACGACCTATATACACCCTATGTTAACCAACTTTTAGACCAAGGAGACGCCTATTACTGCTTCTGTAGCAGGGAAAGGTTAGACCAGGTAAGAGAGGCTCAAAGAGCTGACGGACTAATTCCAAGATACGATGAGTTTTGCAGGGGAATGGATCCGGCAGAGGCTAAGGCTAGAGTAGAGGCTGGAGAAGAGCACGTTATTAGGATGAAGCTTCCTCACAATACGGATGTTAGCTTTGATGACCTAGTTAAAGGCAAGATTACTATTAACACTAGGGACATGGACGACCAGGTCCTAATCAAGGCCGATGGATACCCAACCTATCACTTTGCCGTAGTTGTTGACGACCACTTAATGGAAATTAGCCATATAGTTAGGGGAGACGAGTGGATTCCTTCTACTCCTAAGCATGTTCTCCTTTATCAAATGTTTGACTGGCCTATGCCTGAGTATGTCCACCTGCCAACGGTGTTAAATAAGGAGCGTAAAAAGCTCTCTAAGAGAAATGATGACGTAGCTGTTGAGGACTTTATTGAGCAAGGCTACCTACCAGGAGGTCTGGTTAATTACCTAGCCCTAGTAGGATGGGCTCCAAGAGATACTGAAGAAATCCTGTCTATGGATGATCTTATCAGGGACTTTTCCTACGATAGGGTTTCTAAGACTGGTGGGGTTTTTGATAGGGATAAGTTAGACTGGGTAAATGCCCACTATATTAGAGCCCTTACTGACGAAGAGTTGGGTCAAATGATGAAGCCTTATATGATTAAGGCCGGCTTTATTGGGGAAGACTTCCCAGCAGAAAAGCTAACTCTTATGGGCAACACCTTTAAAGATTCAATAGAAAAACTAGATGAAGTGCCAGAAAAAGTTGCCTTTGTCTTTGCCATGCCTGAACTAGATGAGGAAGCCCAGGAGTTAATTAAGGAAGATCATATTTCACGGCTAATCCAGGGCATTAAGGATCAATTGGTAACAGTAGACGAAGTTGACGAGGACTTTGCCAACAACCTGATGAAGAATGTTCAGGAAGCTACTGGTATTAAGGGTAAGAACCTCTTTATGCCTTCTAGAGTGCTGATGACCGGCATGAGAAGAGGACCGGAACTAACAAACGTCATTCAGCTTCTTGGCAAGGAAGAGATTATAAAAAGACTAGACTCTTTGGCCTAAAGAAAGGGAATTATGAAGATTTATAATACGTTAACTAGGCAGAAAGAAGAATTTGTAACAGTAGATGAGAACGAAGTTAAGATTTACGTCTGTGGTCCAACTGTTTACAACTATATCCATATAGGAAACGCCAGACCCATAGTTATCTTCGATACACTTAGAAGGTACTTGCTTTACAAGGGTATGGATGTGAAATACGTATCTAACTTTACTGACATAGATGATAAGATTATAGAATTAGCTAGAAAAGAAAATGTGCCCTTTACCGATATTACTGAAAGATATATCGCCGCCTTCTTAAAGGATACGGCAGCCTTAAACGTTATGGAAGAGCACACCATTCATCCTAAGGCGACAGAGTATGTTCCACAGATGGTGGATTTTGTTCAAGATCTGATAGACAAGGGAGCAGCCTATGAGGTAAATGGCAATGTTTATTTTGATATTTCATCGGTAAAAGATTATGGTAAGCTCTCAAAGAGAAATGTTGACGACCTTATGGCTGGGGCTAGGATAGATAAGAACGATGAGAAGAAAAACCCTATGGACTTTACCCTTTGGAAGGCTAAGAAAGAAGAATGGGAGCCAGCCTGGGATAGCCCATGGGGTCCAGGTAGGCCTGGTTGGCATATAGAATGCTCAGTAATGAGCCAGGACATCCTAGGGGATACTATCGATATTCACGCTGGCGGAGAGGACCTTCAATTCCCCCACCATGAAAATGAGATAGCCCAGTCAGAGACGGCCACCGGCCAGACCTTTGCCAAATACTGGATGCACAATGGGATGATAAATGTTGATAACGAGAAGATGAGCAAATCCCTTGGTAACTTCTTCCTAGTAAGGGAAGTTTTAGAGTACTATACTGGTGAGGAAATCAGACTATGGCTATTATCAGCCCATTACCGAACGCCTATTAACTTTAGTGATGAAGTTATGGAAGCTACAAAGGCATCCTTAGAAAGGCTGTACAATGCTAAGGCCAAGTTAGAGAGACTTTTAAAGAGCCCTGGGACAGAAGAGAATCAGGATATTTTAGATTCCTTTAAGGCCATTGAAGGTAAGTTTATCATGGCTATGGACGACGATTTAAATACTGCCCAAGCCCTAGGTGAAATTTTTGACCTAGTGTCGATTATCAATACAGAGATTAATGAATCCATTGGAGAAAAAACCCTTGAGGATAGTTTAGAAACCCTAGAGAGACTAACTGGAGTTCTGGGCCTATTAAATAAAGAGGGAGACTCAATTGACGAGCAAATAGAAGCTCTTATTCAAGAGAGGGAAGAGGCCAGAGCCAGTAAAGACTGGGCAAGGGCCGATGAAATTAGAGATAAGCTCCTAGCTGACGGCATTGAACTGAGAGACACTTCTACCGGAGTTGTCTGGAAGAAGGTATAAGATGGACTATATTGGAGGGAGAAATCCCGTTTTAGAACACTTAAAAACCGGAGGAGTAGAAAAACTCTATATAAGAAGAGGCGATAACAAAGGCTCTATCAGGGCTATTATCGCCATGGCCAGGGATCAGGGGCTGGTAGTCACCGAGGTTGGAGATGATAGGCTGAGGGAAATGGCTGGAGACGGCAACCACCAGGGAGTTGTCGCCCAGGCTAAGTCCTTTGAGTACTCTGACCTTAACCAGGTTCTGGAAGATGCTAAGGCTAAGGGAGAAACAATTAGACTAGTAATCTTAGACGAGATTGAGGACCCCCACAACCTAGGCGCTATTATCCGTACAGCAGAAGCTGCTGGCTTTACTGGGGTAATTATCCCAGAGAGAAGATCGGCAAGTGTTACAGCTGCTGTTCATAAGGCTTCGGCTGGAGCTACTGCCTTTATGAAGGTAATAAAGGTTGTGAACATAAATCAGACTATCCAAAGGCTTAAGGAAGAAAACATCTGGGTTTATGGAGCAGCTGGTGAAGCCAAGACCTTATACACCCAGGCTAATTTAACCGGCCATGTATGCTTAGTTATAGGCAATGAAGGCAAGGGCATCAGTAGGCTGGTTAGGGAAAATTGTGATGAGCTTCTAAGTCTGCCAATGGTAGGCAGGGTAGAGTCTCTCAACGCATCAAATGCAGCAGCCATCATGATTTATGAAGTGCTGAGGCAAAATGAAAGCCTATAGGCACACTTATCTACTGGTCGATGGATACAATATGATAAACTCCTGGCCTGAGCTTATCCAAATGATGGATAATGGCCTAGACTCAGCTAGAGAGCTACTTCTAGACTATATGAGCGAGTACGCCAAGGTGACAGGCGAGCGGGTCACGGTAGTCTTTGACGCCTACCAGGTCAAGGGGTCTATAAGGGTTATGGAGGAGTCTAAGGGTATTGAAGTAGTCTATACAAAAGAAGAGGAGACTGCAGATCACTTTATCGAAGGCTGGCTAAGTGGAGCTAGCAAAAGGGATTTGGTTAAGGTGGCTACTTCTGATGGCATGATACAAAACATTATTCTAGGCAAGGGAGGAGTTAGAATGACTGCCCTTGAGCTTAGAAATGATTTTTTTCGCCTAAAGAGCGACATTAACCGAGCTTCTAGCAAGTTGAAGAAGAGACATAAAAGCCAAAATATCGTCAGCTTCCAGGGCAAGTCCTTAGAGGCCCTAGAAGAAGCCCTTAGGAATATTAAGGAAAATTAAAGACCCGAAAGGGTCTAAGAACGTTGACAAAGTCCTATATTTCAGGATACTTGATTTGGAGGTTTCACGAGAAGGACATTCCCTGGCCAAGCGGCCGTGAGCGATCCTTCGAGGGGAACCTCCAAATTATAGTTAGTCTACACTTTCAGACCCGAAAGGGTCTTTTTTACTAATCTTCTTTAAAGGAATATCTAAATATATTGTTACATATAACAATATATGGTAAGATGTTATAGTGAAATTATTATTGAAAGGAGATAATATGAAAATATCTGTTATCGCTCCTAAATTAACCTTAGGAGATATTGAGGGAAATCATAAAATTGTTGAACAGCATATTTTAGAAGCAGGAGAGGCTGGAGCTGACGCAATCCTATTGCCAGAGCTTTGGAACACTTCCTATTATCCGAAAAATGCTAAAGAACTGGCAGATGTTGAAGGTGAAAGGACTATTCCCTTCCTATCTAAGCTTGCTAAGAAGGTGGATGCCAACATTATCGGTGGATCAGTAGCTAATTTAATCGATGGAGAGCTTTTTAACACTACCTTTGTAGTTGACAGGTCGGGAGAGCATATTGCTAGTTACAACAAAGTTCATTTATTTTCACCCTTAGGTGAGGATGAGGTCTTTAATTCAGGCAATGAAATGACTGTTTTTGAAATTGATGGTATTAAATGTGGGGTTGCTAACTGCTATGACCTAAGATTTACTGAGTGGATAAGGATGTATGCACTAGCAGGAGTCGAAATCTTCTTCCTACCAGCAGCATGGCCAAATTTAAGGGATATGCACTGGGATACTTTAAATAGGGCCAGAGCCATTGAGAACCAGATGTTCCTTGCTTGTACTAACCTAGTCGGTGTTTCGGGAGACAGTATTTTCGGTGGAAGGGCTGCCATTATCGACCCATGGGGTGAATACGTAGTGACGCCAGATGCGACACCAGGGGTTAAGACTGGAGAAATTGACCTTTCGATAATTAAGGATATTAGAGATAGGATAAACGTATTTAGAGATAGAAAGCCAGAACTGTATGACGTCTCAAAGGACATTGTGGAGGACTAAGATGGGAAAATTTACTTTTGATATTGTTACTAAAGATAAGAATTATGAGATTAAATTAAAACCAAGGCACGTCTATATCGTTGGATACTCAGGTAGGGATATGGAGAGTACAATGGCTCATATTAAGGAATTAGAGGAGCAATTAGGAGTAGCGCCACCAAAGGCCATTCCAACGATTTTTGAGGTTTCTAGAGAGACCGTAACCAAAGACGACGACCTTTTCTTTGTTGATGATATGACCTCAGGGGAGGCAGAATACGTAATAATTAAAAAAGACGGCAAGCTTTACATAGGTGCAGGATCAGACCACACAGATAGAAGGCTAGAATCGGTTAGCATCACTAAATCAAAGCAGGTTTGCCTAAAGCCGATCAGCAAGGTTTTTTGGGAGTACGATGAGATTAAGGATCATATGGATGACATTAAAATCAACTCAAAGTCAGCCGGTAAGGACTATCAAAGTGGAACCCTAGGGGATATATTGCCAGTAGAAAAAATCCTAGATGTTCTTGAAGAGAGACTGGGAGACGTAGACAACTGTATTATCTACGCAGGAACTATCCCACTACTAGGAGACTTTATGTACGATGACAATTTCTATATCGAATTAATAGATGAGAAACTAGATCGTAAGATTACCGTTGACTACAATATTACTGTAATCCCAAATGAGGCAAGATAATGGATAACACATCAAAGAAAGAGAACAGGTTGGCGGTCCTTATAGGTTCCGCCTTTATACTGGCCACCTCATCAGTTGGACCGGCTTTTCTTACTCAGACGGCTAATTTTACAAGTCAGTTTGGGGCCAGCTTCGGATTTGCAATATTAATTGCTGTTCTTTTCTCATGGATAGCCCAGCTAAACTTCTCCAGAGTTATTGGAGTTTCTAATATGAGGGGTCAGGAGATAGCCAATGAGATTAAGCCAGGATTAGGAAACGTCTTAGGAGTTGTAATAGCCGCTGGTGGTTTTGTCTTTAACATCGGAAATATCGCCGGAGTTGCCCTAGGGCTTTCGGCAGCAACTGGACTAAGCATAACCATCACGGCAGCCATAGCCGGAATTATCGGTATCATTATCTTCGTTCAGAAGAATATCGGTACTATTATGGATTATTCGGCTACAATAATGGGGAGTATTATCCTAATATTACTGGCAATAGTAACCCTAAAGTCTAGCCCTCCTATAGGAGCAGCTTTAGTAGGAACAGTTAAGCCCGAAACCCTGCCTATATTCGCAATCCTTACCCTTATAGGAGGGACTGTAGGAGGATTTATTCCCTTCTCTGGAGCTCACCGTTTGATAGATGCTGAAGTTGTCGGCAAGGAAAACCTAGGGGAGATTAACAGATCGGTAAACTTAGGCATGGCAGTGTCTGCCTTTGTAAGGGTGGCTATGTTTATTGCAACACTAGGAGTAATCTACCTAGGCCATACTATTTCAGCAGAAAATCCAGCGATGAGCCCCTTTGAGGCTGTTCTAGGAAGTACTGGAGCTATTATCTTCGGCATAGTATTTGCTTGTGCTTCCCTTACATCGGTAATCGGCAACTCCTTTACCTCGATTTCTTTTTTAAAGAATCACAAGTTAATCGAAGAGAACGAGAACATAGCTATCGTAATCTATATAATCCTGTGTACAATAATGTGCATCCTGGTAGGCCAACCAGCAATGCTCTTGGTTTTAGTAGGGACAATCAATGCCTTTATATTGCCCTTTAGCTTAGCTATCATGCTTATAGCATCGAAGAAAAAGAGCATCGTAGGAGATTATGTACATTCTAAGATACTCACCTATGCAGGCTACCTGGTAATACTAATTACTCTAGGCTTTGCTTTTATCACCCTATATAATAACTTGATAGCATAAAAAATGACCCTACCATGGGTCATTTTTACTTTTCTTAGTCCTAGTACTGACAGCATAATCTCTTAGGCTGTTTTCCTAAATTAAAGGATATTTAGAATAATATAATATTTAGAATCAACGCAATTTCAAAGGATTTAAAATAAAAAGAAATAAAAGGTAATAAAAAATCCCCTGACTAGTACTCTAATCAAGGGATTATGGAGCCCACTGCCGGAATTGAACCGGCGACCTCATCCTTACCATGGATGCGCTCTACCTACTGAGCTAAGAGGGCCTAACAGAATGTATTATACAATAAGTCCTAAGGAAAAGTCAAATAAAACTTTTCACAGAACCTGAATAGTTTGGTATTGACATAATTTAGACATATAGTGAAATACAAGTGGAATACAGATGAAAATTAATACAAGAACAGAAAATTTATTAATGGTACTTTAATGAGGAGGGTGGTAATCTTATAATATCTGAAAATAGCTACAAGTATACATGAGATCCACTCTATTTAGAAAGTAGAAATTTAAATGAGGGGACGGATGATGGTAGTGTTTTGTAGAAAAAGCTTATAGGGCAGGCGAACCCTATAGCTAAATAAAATACTTACCATCACAAAGGTTATGTTCAGTCGAGAGGACATAGCCTTTTTCCTTTTTTATAAATAGTAATAAAAAAGTTGTTAACCTATTAGCATGAAAATAGGCTTGCATCAAGATTAATTTTATGGTAGAATTAACAAGTTAGTGAATCTAACATAGGTGAAAGTTCATTTGAAAAGACCATCTTTTCAACAATCGAACTTAACCGCCAAGTGGCCGAGCAGGAGCGGTATAGCAAATACTCGGATCAACAAAAACCGCATTAATGGACTGCGGAGTCTAAATAATCCATTCGAATGTATGAAAAGAAGGAGGATTTTAATGAAGTCATTTATTGCAAAGCCTAACGAAGTGGATAGAAAATGGTATGTTATCGACGCCACGGATTTAGTTCTTGGAAGACTAGCGACTGAAGTTGCTACAATTTTAAGAGGAAAGCATAAGCCAACCTACACTCCACATGTAGACACAGGTGATTACGTTATCGTAATCAATGCAGAAAAGGTAAGACTTACTGGTAACAAGCTAATGCAGAAAGAGTACACTTACCATACAGGATATCCAGGTGGAAGAAGGGCTGTCAGATACGACAGACTTATGGTAGAGCAACCAGAAAAGGCTATTCAACTAGCTGTAAAGGGTATGCTACCACACACTAAGCTTGGAAATCAGATGTACAGAAAACTAAGGGTATACAGAGGTGCTGAGCATGAGCACGGCGCACAAAACCCTGAGGTTTATGAAGTGGAGGGTAAATAATGGCAGAGTTTTTAGGTACAGGTAGAAGAAAAACCTCTGTTGCTAGAGTAAGAATCTCACCAGGTAACGGAAGTTTTGTTGTAAACAATGTAGACCTTGACGAATATTTTGATTTTGATACGCTAAGATCAGCGGCAAAGTCACCTCTTGAGATTACAGACAACTTAGACAAGTACAACATCGTTGCAACTGTTAAAGGTGGAGGCTTTACTGGACAGGCTGGAGCTGTTAGGCACGGAGTTGCTAGAGCTCTAATCAAGGCTGAGCCAGAGCTTAGGGGCGAGCTTAAGAGAGCAGGCTTCTTAACTAGAGACCCAAGGAAAAAGGAAAGAAAGAAATACGGTTTCAAAAAGGCAAGAAAGTCACCACAATTCAGCAAGAGATAAGATTATTTATGGAGCAGTATATCTGCTCCATTTTTTTGTCTAAAATAATAGGAAGGTTATAATATAGAAGGAGGTGTAGGATGAGGATTTTTAAGAAACTAGAGTGGTTTATTTCAACCTACAAGGGAGGTTATGCTATAGGAGCTCTATCCTTAACCCTATATTCGCTGGGCCAGCTGATTCCGCCCTGGCTAATAGGGGATACTGCTGACGGTATAGTCGGCGGTTCTATAGGCCTTGGTGGTCTTTACACTAGGGTAGGCCTACTCCTTGGAATAATAATGTTTATCTATGCGACTGGATTCCTATACAGATACTTTTTCTTTCAAAGCTCGGATTTGCTGGGAAGAAATACCAGAAGACGGATAGTCAGCCAGCTTTTAACCAGATCTAATAGATATTTCGAGGAAAATTCAACTGGTTCAATTATGGGAAAATCTACTAATGACGTAAGGTCCCTCCAAGATATGGGTGGCTTTGGGTCTATGGCTTTTTTTGATGCTATATTTTTTCCTATAGTGCTTTTTATAGTAATGGCAGTGACTGTAGATCTGAAGCTGACTACAGTATCTATTTTGCCATTGATTGGCATTGTTTTTTCAACTAGGAGGATATTAAATCCTCTTTACCAGGCCTTTAGGAGAATTCAAAAGGCCTTTGATAGGATGAATGAACAGGTCCTTGAGTCAGTATCTGGCATCAGGGTCACTAGGGCTTTTAACAGGGAAGCTTCGGAAAGCGAGAGATTTAACCATAGGGCAGAGGAATACTATCAGGCCAATATGAATCAAATCAAATACCACGCAATTTTCCCCTTTGTGTCAAGGGTTTTTCCTGGATTTTCCTATGTACTAGCCTTTATATATGGCAGCTACCTGGTAAAAAATGGCCAGCTTTCAGTAGGTGGTATTGTTACCTTTGTCCTTTACTTGAATATGCTTATTGGACCTATGTTCTCTATGGGAGAGTTTTTCAATATTGCTGAGGAAGCCAGTGCATCAATGGATAGGATAGATGAATTATTAAACTATAAGGAACAGATGGTAAATAGAAAAGATGCTATAGTCTACAAAGAGCCAGCAAAGATAGAATTTAGGGACTTTAGCTTCACCTATCCTGGTGATAAAAAACCTACCTTGAGGAATATTCAATTGGATATTCCAGTGGGCTCTACACTGGGAGTAGTGGGTAAAATTGGTAGCGGTAAGACTACCTTGTTAAAGCAATTTCTAAGGCTATATCCAGTAGAGGAGAACCGTATACTGATAGGTGATCGGGATATAGGAGCCTA
Source organism: uncultured Peptoniphilaceae bacterium (assembly GCA_964523385.1). Classification (GTDB taxonomy): domain Bacteria; phylum Bacillota; class Clostridia; order Tissierellales; family Peptoniphilaceae; genus CAZFXW01. The sequence goes on from CAZFXW010000002.1 coordinate 20,038, forward strand.
CACTATGGAAAGCATAAGGGGAGCCACAGGCTATGTGCCTCAGAGTCATATTCTCTTCTCAAAAACCGTTGAAGAAAATATTGCCTTTGGCTCTGAAGAAAACAAGGACCGAGTTATGGAGGCGATTAGGCTAGCTGATTTTGAAAAAGATCTAGAGGCCCTGCCTTATGGTATAAAGACTCTAGTCGGCGAAAAGGGGGTAGCCCTATCAGGTGGCCAGAGACAGAGGGTTTCTATAGCCAGGGCCCTTTTAAAGGATCCAGAAATACTGATTTTAGACGACTCTCTTTCTGCAGTAGATGGAAAAACTGAGGAATCTATACTAGAAAACCTTAGGAAAACTCGCCAGGGGAGGACTAATATAATCGCAGCCCACAGGCTCTCCGCAATAGCAGGCGCTGACGAGATAATAGTTTTAGATAAGGGAAGAATAGTTGAAAGGGGCAAGCATGGAGATCTTATGGCCAATGACCAATGGTATGCCCAACAGTTTAGAAAGCAGGAATTGGAGGGATTGAGTAGATGAAGACAGATAGGAGATTTAGAAACAGAAAGCTCTTAGATTACTCAAAAAGAACTGCCGACTCTTTGGCTTTAGGCTTTCTCTTTACCATATTAACCGTAGGTTTAGACCTCTTAGGCCCCTATATAATCGGACTGATTTTAGATGGTGAATTAATTGAAGGAATTGGGCCTAGGGATCCAGCTTTTTACTTTATGTTAGTGGCAGCTTATGGGGTAATTACCTTGGTTGGTGCAGGTGGCCGCTATATCAATATCTATTTCTTCAACAAGACGGCTAATAGGGTGAGTCAGTATATTCAGGAAGACGTCTTCGCCCATATTCAGAAATTGCCTATAGGATTTTTTGATAAATTACCTGTAGGCCAGGTAGTATCGAGGATAACCAATGATACATCAGATGTTAGGGTCCTCTTTAGGGTGGTTTTATCCCAGTTGACAATGGCTGGTATTTATGTGGTAGGAATCTATATAGCCCTTTTTTCCTTAGATTATAGGCTAGGCCTACTAGCTTTAATTCCTGTTCCACCAGTAGCCCTAGTCTTTGTTCACTTTAAGAACAAGTCAAAGGAGTTTAACTATGCCTTTAGAAGGTATTTATCCGAACTAAACGCCAATTTAAATGAAAATATTGCTGGAATGGAGATTATCCATGCTTTCAATAGGGAGGATACGATTTATGAGGAGTTTTCAGATTTAAACGATAAGGTTTTTAGAGAAGGTCTTAACTACACTAGGCTTATAGCCTACTCGGGTTTTAATCTGATGGATACGATGAGACTTTTAATCTCACTTTTAGCCCTTCTACTTTTTGGCTATTCGAGTTTAACAGGAAACCTGCCCTTAAGTATCGGTATGCTCTACGTCTTTATCAATTATATGACCCAAGCCTTTGACCATATGGCCTCGGCAGTTTTAAGGGCAGGAGAGCTGGAAAAAGCTACTGTAGCCGCCGACCATATCTTTGAGCTTCTCCATCTTCCTGAGGAAAAATATGGCCAGAAAGAGCCAGCCCATATAGAGGGTAGGGTAGCCTTTGAAGATATTTCCTTTGCCTATGATGGAGAAAACTATGTTCTCAAGGATATTAACTTTCAAGTAGACCTAGGCCAGTCAGTGGCCTTTGTCGGCCACACAGGTTCGGGGAAGTCGACAATAATGAACCTCCTCTTTGGTTTTTACAGGCCCCAGAAAGGGAAAATTTCTATAGACCAGATGGATATAAGCCAGTACAATATGATGGATTTAAGGAAGGAAATGTCTATAGTACTTCAAGATCCCTATCTCTTTACAGGTAGTCTTAAAGATAATATCAGTCTCTTTAACCAGGATATAAGCGAGTCCCAGGCCAAAGCGGCATTAATAGAGGTTGGAGGCCAGGAGATTCTAGACAAGTTAGAAGATGGACTTGATACTAGGGTTAGGGAAGCTGGCGGAGGTCTCTCCGCCGGTGAAAGGCAGTTGATTTCCTTTGCTAGGGCTATAGTTACCAAGCCTAAAATATTAGTTTTAGATGAGGCTACATCAAACATAGACACGGAGACTGAAGGCTATATTCAAAGGGGAATAGAAAAATTAAAGGAAGGTAGAACCACTTTCCTTATCGCCCACAGGCTTTCAACTATCAAGGATGTAGATAGAATTTATGTTCTAGACAAGGGTCGTATAGTGGAAGAAGGGAGCCATGACCAGCTTATCAGTGCTGGAGGCATATATATGGAGATGTATAAGGCCCAAAGTAGCCAAGAAAATAAAGGCTAGCCCTTAAGTATTAGTTCTTAAGACAAAAAAGAGAGCTCTGAGGCTCTCTTTTATATTTCTACTATTAGTTTATTTCCCAATATCTGTCATCGCCAAAGACCTCGATCCAAGTCTGGCCTGGGTTTACCCTTATCTCATTTCCCTCTTCATCGGTAAAGGATGTTGGGCTTTCCCTACTATCTTTAGACCAGTAGATGGGGATAAATTGGCCACCTGTAAATAGATAGCCTTCTCCGCTACCTACGTTCTCGTAGTAGAGGTGGATGCCGTTTTCCATGTATCCTGCTGGCACCAACTGGAGGATAAGATTAGATGGAGAAATAATTTTATCGTTTAGCTGGTCTATCATAGGCTCTCCATCTGCAAACCTATCATAGGACTTGGTTTTTTCATCGTATTGATACAAAACTGTAGAAGCTCCAGAAAACTCTAGGTAGAGGCTTAGGGCTTCTTCGCCATCCAGCTCTGTAAATTGAGAGTTAATAGTAAAGGGGGGCTGAGCTTCTGTCTTGTTTAAGTCTCTCTTATCTATGTAGGCTTTGATTACATCTGTTGATGAGTAAGCATCATGGGGTGCTTCTCTTCCAAAGCTGTTATCCCTCCAGATTTCTGGACCAGAGAGATTCATGCCGTTGATTTCATCAATGCCATAGGCAAGGGCATCGAAGTCTGCATCTTCAGAACCTCCAAATCTAACTAATAGGCCGTCGTATTCCATAACAGTGTCTATGATATAGGGCCTGGCAGATCTGATAGGTCCGATTAGATCGGCTTCAGTGTCATAGAAGAGGCCTAAAAACCTAGTGAGATTAGATTCAACTTCAAAATCATAGACGATTTCAGCCTTGCTCAGTCCATGCTGGGGTCTTGCGTCCGGGTGATTTTCGATAATTACTCCGATTAGTTTTTGGTCCCCACTAGTATCTCTAGTCAAGCCGGTTAGGGGGGATTTACCTATATTTTTCTTGTCATCTTCCTTTGCCTTGACTTGGTGGGTTTCTTCTTTAAGCTCTGTCTGGCCAGCGCCAGAGTCTGATTTGTTGACTTTACTACAGCCTATAGTTAGTATAAGCAAAGCCAGCAAAAGTACTAGTCTTTTCATAATACCTCCTTGGTTATTTCGTAAAAAAAGCCTCGGCCTAAGCCGAGGCCTAGCCCGATTGGTTTTAAAGTGGGGCTAGAATCGAGTTAGAAGTTATTGGGAGTAACTTTTAGTGACTCGACATTCGTATATTATATACCCATTTCTAAAAAATACAAACTCTGATTTAAACCTCCTAGGACAAGCCTAGGATTTTACTAAAACTTGTTTAATGTTATAATTAAATCATTAGGAGGGCTTATGAAAAGAATTAGAAATTACATACTTGTTATGCTTATAGTTCTCCTCGGATCAAGAGCACTAGCCGAGGGAGATATCAATATTCTTAGGATATCAGGTCAAAACAGGTATAATACGGCTATCGAGGCCAGTAGGACAGCCTATAAAAAATCTGACTTTGTAGTCCTAGCATCTGGTGAAAATTTCCCTGATGCACTGGCGGGAGCACCTCTAGCTATGGCTTTAGATGCTCCAATTTTATTGACGCCTAAGTCTAACATTCCGATTGATGTTGTAAGTCGAATAGTTGATTTAGAAGCCAAAAGGGTATATATCCTAGGCTTAGAAGCTTCGATATCCAAAGAAGTTGAAGAGAAGATTTCATCCTTTACAAGGGTAGAGCGTATTGGAGGAGATAGTAGGTATGATACTGCAGCTCTTATAGCAGAAAGGGTTATCAGCCTAACCGGTAGTGGATCGATAGTTTTAGCTAATGGTGAAAACTTCCCAGACGCACTAGCATCCTCTTCTTATTTTGGTCCTAAGGGTATACCAATCCTTCTTACTAGCAAGGATTCAGTGCCTAGGGCAACTAGGGATTTTGTTAACAAGAATTTGATGAATAAGCTCTATGTATCTGGAGGAGAAAATTCTGTTAGTACCGACTCAGTTAAGGCCTTAGGTGATTTTGAAAGAACTTCTGGAGCGAATAGGTTTGCCACATCAGTTTCACTGGCAGAAAAAAGCTATGCTAATCCTGACGTAGTCATGCTGGTTAGTGGAGAGAACTTTCCTGATGCCCTATCATCCCTTGGTCTGATGAAGTCTTTAGATGCACCACTGGTCTTAACCCACCTAGCTTACCTTTCTAAGGAAGTATCCGATTATCTAGCTAGCGCTAAGCCAAGTGAAGTAGTTGTGGTGGGAGGTACAGGTGCTGTTTCAGCTAGAGTAGTAGGAGATATTTTGGATTTATATAAGGATAAACCAAAACCTGATGAACTAAACTTTACGCCTGGTAGTTATCAGGATGACTATGCCAGAGACCTAGCAAAGATAATCAACGAGGTAAGGAAGGAAAAGGGAATTTACCCTCTAGTTTGGGACAATAAATTAGCAGAGGCTGCCAAGATTAGGGCAAAGGAAGTGTCCCAAAAGCTATCCCATACTAGGCCTGATGGAAGCCAATGGAATACAGTTAACCCTAATGTTAAGGGAGAGAACCTATCCCAGTTTAATTTAAGCCCGGCTGCAGTACTTTCAGTTCAGATGAGCCTAGATACCTACAGTGGAAACATTCTTAGGGAAAGATCAGATTTTATCGGCATTGGAGTAGCTTGTTATGTAGATCAAAAAGGCGATGCTTACTGGGTTCAGTTATATGGAAAGGTTGATTAAACGTGAGGACAGTCATCAATTTAGTGTTAGACCATCCAAATCAAATTTTGAATTTTATAGTAGTAGCAGTTGTAGCCATGTTGCTGACCTATCTAGTGTATTGGATTACAAATAAAAATAGGGTGGCTAAATTTATACCAGGCTTGGTGTCCCTATTGGCTGGTTTTTATAATCTACAAGCTAGCTTACCTCTTTTAAATGAGCCAGCAGGCTTGAAAAAACTAAATGGATTTGGCATGTTTTTTGTTGCTGGTTTTGTTTCCATTTGTTATTCTTTTATACTAGGAATCTATTCTAAAAGAAAGCGAATTTAATTGAAAGGCCCATTTGAAAATGATATAATTAACGTTGAATTTGATAGGGGCTGTGAAGGATCGACTAGCATTAAAAAGGCTTACAGAGAGAGTGGGGGAGCTGAGAACCACTTAAGATGTTTTTTCTTGTGAAAACTAATCTTGAGCCCTAGCCAAAAATGAGAAGTAATTAGGGTGGAACCACGATTATGTCGTCCCTACAAGTTTGGACTTGTAGGGACTTTTTTATTAATAGGAGGAAATATGATTAAAGTAACTTTACCCGATGGTAGTATTAGAGAACATGAAGAGGGAGTAAAACTCTATGATGTAGCTGCAGACATATCCCAAGGTCTAGCAAGAAATGCCCTGGGTGCAGTGGTAGATGGAGAAACAAGAGGTCTCCAAGAAACTTTGAGAAAAGATGCAAAGGTAAATTTTGTCAACTTTGATGATAGGGAAGGCCAGGATGTTTTCAGGCATACTTCTGCCCACGTTTTAGCTCTGGCTGTCCAAAATTTATTTCCAGGTGTAAAATTCGCCATAGGACCAGCTATTGAAAATGGATACTATTACGACTTTGACACCGAGCATAGATTTACTCCTGAGGACTTAGAAAAAATCGAAAAAGAAATGATCAGGATTATCAAGGAAAATCCTGTTTTAGAGAGATACGAGATGGACAGGGATGAAGCCCTGGACTTTTTTGAAAAAGAAGGAGAAAAGTACAAGGTAGACCTAATCGAAGACTTGCCAGAAGGAGAAGTCATATCCTTTTATAAATTAGGTGATTTTATAGACCTATGTAAGGGACCTCATCTTTATGATTTAAAAAAGATAAAGGCTGTTAAGCTTTTAAATATCGCAGGTGCCTACTGGCGAGGAGATGAAAACAAGGAAATGCTCCAGAGGATTTATGGAACCTCTTTCCCAAAGAAGAGCGAGCTAGACGCCTATCTAGAGCTCTTAGAAGAAGCTAAGAAAAGGGACCATAGAAAACTAGGTAGGGAACTTGACCTATTTTCCATGCATCCAGAAGGGCCAGGTTTTCCTTTCTTCCATCCAAAGGGAATGGTCGTTAAAAACCATATCGTAGATTACTGGAAGGGTCTTCACGCTAGAGAAGGGTATGGAGAAATCCAAACTCCGATGATTTTAAATCAGGACCTTTGGGAAACTTCAGGCCACTGGGATCATTATCAGGACAATATGTACTTTACGAAAATCGATGAAGAGGACTACGCAGTTAAGCCTATGAATTGTCCTGGAGGATGTTTAGTTTACAAAAATTCTATGCACTCTTACAGGGACTTTCCACTGAGACTGGCTGAGCTGGGAGTAGTTCACAGACATGAGTTGTCAGGAACCCTCCACGGCCTATTTAGAGTTAGGGTATTTACTCAAGATGACGCCCATATCTACTGTTTGCCTGATCAAATCAAAGACGAGATTATCGGGGTAATCAACCTAGCTGATGAAATTTACAGGACCTTTGGCTTTGACTATTCAGTAGAGCTATCTACCAGGCCTGAAAATTCTATGGGATCCGATGAAGACTGGGATTTTGCTATAGCCCAACTTAAAGAAGCCTTAGAGGAAAAGGGAATCGACTATGAAATTAACGAAGGAGATGGAGCCTTCTACGGTCCAAAAATCGACTACCACTTGAAAGACGCTATCGGCAGAAGCTGGCAGTGCGGTACTATCCAACTAGACTTTCAAATGCCAGAGAGATTTGACCTTACCTATGTGGATGAGCATGGCGAGAGACAAAGACCAGTAATGATTCACAGAGCCATCCTCGGTTCCCTAGAGAGATTTATGGGAATTTTAATTGAGCATTTTGAAGGTAAGTTCCCAGCTTGGCTGGCTCCAGTTCAAGTCAGGATCCTGCCAATCTCAGACAAGTTTAATCATGATGCTGAGAAAGTCGCAGCTAGAATGAGAGAAGCTGGAATCAGAGTTGAGGTTGATAGCAGAAGTGAGAAAGTTGGCTTCAAAATTAGAGAAGCCCAAGTTGAAAAGATCCCCTACTCGATTGTAATGGGGGCCAAGGAAATTGAAAGTGGAACCCTATCGGTTAGAAAGAGAGATGTGGGCGAAATCGGAACTATGGAAATCGATGAGTTTATCGATATGCTAGTAGTTGAGATTCAAGAAAAAAGCCACGATTTAGATGTAAAATAATAGGAGGACTAGTCCTAGCCTGGTCTAAGAGTGTAGACTAAATATAATTTGGAGGTTCGCCTCGAAGGGCAGTCGATTTCTATCCAAGACCAGTAGCTTGGCCTTGGGAAATCTTTGCATAAGACCTACCGCCGAATCAAAGATTTGGGGTTAGGGCTTTAACCGCTCACGGCCGCTTGGCCAGGGAATGTCCTTCTCGTGAAACCTCTAAATCAATAGTCCTACAATATAGGACTTTGTCAACGTTCTCGGACCAGGCCTAGCCTGGTCTTTTTTATTATAACCACTATAAAAAGATAGGCCCTAGCTCAATTATGAGCTAGGGCCTATTTCTATATTTTATTCAAATCTTTCTGGGTAGTTTTCCATAATATAGTCAACGTCCTTGTCGCCTCTACCGCTTAGGGAAACAAGGATAAAGCCTGGAGGATTTTCTGATTGGGCCATCTTGATTGCCTCTGCAACTGCATGGGCTGATTCAAGGGCTGGGATAATCCCTTCCATCTTTGATAGCTTAAAGAAGGCATCTACTGCTTCCTGGTCGCTAACTGCTGTATATCTAGTTCTACCTTCTTTTAGCAGGAAAGCGTGTTCTGGTCCAGAGCCTGGGTAATCTAGGCCACTGGCAATAGAGTGAACCGGTGCTGCTTCTCCTTTGTCATTTTGTAAAAGTATAGACTTAAATCCGTGAAGGATACCCTCTTTACCGTAGGTTAGTGAAGCTGCGTGGTCTCCTAGGGTTTCGCCTCTACCTAGGGGCTCTACTCCAACCAAATCAACTGGATCATTTAAGAAGCCTGAGAAGATTCCCATGGCATTAGAACCTCCACCAACTGATGCTAGAACTGTATCAGGCAGATAGCCGGTCATTTCTAGAAACTGCTCTCTAGATTCTTCACCTACTACCATTTGGAAGTTTCTTACGATTTTAGGGAAAGGGTGAGGTCCCACTACTGAACCTATACA
>CAZFXW010000002.1:28495-42809 GCA_964523385.1 uncultured Peptoniphilaceae bacterium
AGAGTTTTCATAGTCTTCAAGGTATGATTCGAAAGCTGAGTCGACGGCTTCCTTAAGGGTCTTAAGGCCGTGGGTAGCTGGGATTACCTTTCCACCTAAAAGTTTAATTCTGGCTACGTTAGGTGCCTGCTTTTTAATGTCAACTTCTCCCATGTGAATCTCACATTCTAGGCCAAAGTAGGCTGCAGCAGTTGCTAGGGCAACTCCGTGCTGGCCAGCTCCGGTTTCGGCGATTAACTTCTTCTTGCCCATAAATTTAGCTAAAAGCCCTTCTCCCATACAGTGGTTAAGCTTATGGGCACCAGTATAGTTTAAATCTTCTCTCTTTAGGTAGATTTGGGATGTCCCTAAGGAACGGGAAAGTCTTTCACAATGAGTGATAGGCGTTGGCCTGCCTTGGAATTCTTTCCTAATCCTTCTTAGCTCTGCAATAAAGGATCTAGAGTGGGCTATGGTTTCATAGGCTTTGTCGATTTCAAGCATGGCTTGTTTAACTCCATCAGGCAATTCGATTCCACCATAGGGGCCAAAGTATCCATTTTTGTCCGGATAGTCTCTTAAATAAGTTCTATAATCTATATTTTTATTTTTCATTTCTTTCTCCTTGTATATTAGAATGGTTTAATCTGTCGATTATATAAAAATACCCCTAACTTTTCAGTTAGGGATTTTCTATTAAAGTAGTTCAATTCCTGCAGCTTGGCAGGCTTCGATAATATAGTTGGGCCAGACTGATGCCTGGACTTCGCCTATATGGGCTTTTTGCATAAGCAACATACACATTCTGCTCTGCCCAATTCCACCGCCGATAGTAAGGGGTAGTTCGCCCTTCATTAACATTTGATGGTAGGATTGGGTCAACCTGTGTCTTTGGCTAGCCTTGGCTAGCTGATTCATTAAGGCTTTTTCATCTACTCTAATGCCCATAGAAGATAGTTCTAAAGCATTATCTAGTACCGGGTTATAAAGTATTAAATCTCCATTAAGGGCCCAGTCGTCATAGTCTGGACTCCTAAAGTCATGGGGCTTGCCATTGGAAAGATTCCAGCCAATTTTTTCAATAAAAACCGCTCCCTTTTCCCTTGCGATAGCATCTTCCCTTTTTCCAGGGCTTAGGTCTGGGTAAAGATCTAAGAGTTCTTGGGAGTCGATTATGGTAATTTCCTTAGGTAAAAACCTGTCGTAGTAGGGATAGGTATATTGGATAAATTCATCGGTCTGTAAAAAGACCCTGTAAATCTTCCTAACTATAGACCTTAGGAATTCAAGGTTCCTGTCTTCTTTTTTGATAACCAGTTCCCAATCCCATTGATCCACATAGTAAGAGTGGATATTTGATAGGTCTTCGTCTTTTCTGATAGCGTTCATATCAGTGTAAAGACCAGAGCCTACCTTATAACCGTATTTCTTTAAGGCGTATCTCTTCCATTTTGCTAGGGAATGGACGATTTCCAAATCGTAGCCGTCTTTTGTGACGAAGGATACTGGGCTTTGATTACCTGTTAAGTTGTCGTTTAATCCTGAGTTGCTTGCTACAAATAGTGGAGCTGAGGCTCTTTCTAGATTTAATGCATAGGCTAGGGACTTCTGAAAGAAGTCTTTGATTTCTTTGATAGCTTTTTGAGTTTTAACAACATCTAAGCTACTTTTGTAGCCATCAGGAATAATTAAATTTTCCATATGTCCTCCTCCTTAGGTTTCAATTATACACAAGAAGTCTTGAAATGAAAAGAATAAATACTGGTTAAATAGGGTATAGGTAGTTAAGATTGAAATTTAGGAGGTAATAAGTATGAAAATTGTGTTAATAGAAAGCTTAGGAGTGGACAAGGAGTTAATCGACGGCTATGCAGAGAAGATTACTGACTTAGGCCATGAATTTGAGTACTATTATGAGAAGACCACTGACCCTAAGGAAATGATAAACAGAACCTATGATTCGGATATCGTTATGATAGCCAATAACCCACTTCCAGAGGAAGTCTTGGATAAAATGGAAAATGTAAAGCTGATTAACGTAGCCTTTACAGGAGTAGACCATGTACCTGTAGAAGCAGCTAAGGCCAAGGGAGTTGATGTTTGTAACGCATCTGGCTATTCTGATATAGCTGTATCTGAAATGGTCTTTGGCTTGGTTCTAGATCTTTACAGAAATATTTCTCTAGGCAATGTAGAAGTTAGGGAAGGCGGAATGCCTAGAGTAGGTAGGGAAATCAGAGGCAGAACTGTCGGTATAGTTGGAACGGGAAATATTGGAACAGCCACTGCTAAACTCTTTCATGCTTTTGGAGCTAAGGTTATTGGCTACGACGTAGCTGAAAGAGATGAGTTTAAGGAAGATGGAGGCAGCTATGTAAGCCTTGAAGAGCTATTAAAAGAATCCGATATCGTCAGCCTCCACCTACCAGCTAACCAAGAGACAGCAAGGACCATCGGCAAGGAAGAACTAGAGATGATGAAAGATGACGCCATCCTTATAAACTGTGCTAGAGGCCTTGTTGTAGATAATGATGCCTTAGCTGATGCCTTAAATACAGGAGTCATTGCAGGGGCGGGAATAGACGTATACGATATGGAGCCACCGATTCCAGCAGATTACAAACTAATGGAGTCTAACAATTCTATCCTAACTCCTCATGTTGCATATTTTACTGAAGAAGCCATGGTTAGAAGAGCGGCTATAGCCTTTGACAACACCTTATCCTATCTAAAGGGAGAAAAGAAAAATTTAGTATAAATTTTGCCTATAATAGAATTGAAATTTGTGCACTTATGTGTTAAATTAATAAAGACTCTATTATAGGAGGAAATTATGAGAATAGGAATACCAAAGGAAAAAAGAGATCAAGAATACCGAGTTGGAGCAACTCCAGAATCTGTAGCAGAGCTGATTAGAGCAGGCCACCAAGTGTTGGTCGAAAAGGGCGCAGGTGAGGGAGTAGGTGCTAGCGACGAAGAATATATAAATGTTGGAGCAAAGATAACTTCTTCAGCTGAAGAAGTCTATAAGGCCTCTGAGATGGTTTACAAGGTTAAGGACCCAATCGAAGAGGAATTTAACTATTTCCACGATGGGCTGACAATTTTTTGCTACCTACACCTGGCCAATTTAGAGCCACTGGCTGATGCATTGCTAGAAAGCAATGTGACCAGTATTGGATATGAGACAATTGAGGTCAATGGAAAACTTCCATTGCTTAACCCCATGTCTGAAATAGGTGGATGTATGGCCGTTCACGAAGGGGCTATCCTACTGACCAAGTTAAATGGCGGTAAGGGTAAATTACTTCAAGGATTACCAGGAGTTGGACCATCCCATGTAGTTATCGTCGGAGGAGGAGTAGCTGGAGCAGGAGCTGTTAAGACAGCAGTGGGCATTGGATCTAGAGTTACGGTTCTAGACGTAAATGTTCAAAGGCTAGAAGAACTAGCTAATATCCATGGAGCTAGGATAGAAACCCTTTACTCTAACCACCACAACGTAGCCAAGGCTGTATCAGATGCTGACCTATTAGTAGGGGCGGTACTGGTTCCAGGAGCTAAGGCACCGACAGTTGTAACCGAAGAAATGGTCAAGACCATGGGCAAGGGTTCGGTTATCGTAGATATTTCAGTTGACCAGGGAGGCTGTATCGAGACTATCGATAGGATGACCACCCACTCAAACCCAACCTATATGAAGCATGACATAATCCACTATGCTGTAAGCAACATTCCAGGAACAATCTCTATGTCGGCTACATATGCACTGAATAATGCAACCATCCCCTATGCTATGGATCTAGCAAATAAGGGCTGGAAGCAAGCAGCTATCGATAATCCAGCCATAGCCAAGGGTATAAACACAGCAGGTGGACACATTATCCATCCAGCTGTTGCCAAAGCCTTTGATATGGAATACATGGATGTAGAAGAACTTCTAAAATAAGATTGCTAACTGGGCCTCTAGACCCAGTTTTTTCTTTATAAAAAAGAGGCCTAGCAGGCCTCTTTTAATCTAAGGCTTCTAAAAGATAGTATATTAGAAGCATCTTTATATTATTTAATTGATACCTACCACCTTCTTCTACTAATACATAACCTGGTGCTATTGGGTAGTTAGATTGGTCTGGTAGATCTATTTTTATAACCCTGCCTCTTTTCTTTGGGGCGATGTTTCCGCTTCTGCTGATAATCTTCACCCGATAAGTCTGGTCCTGGCCTTCTACGGAGAAACCATCCCCCTGATAGGAGAGTGGAGGTCTATCTCCAGCCTGGTCAAAGGTTATGTCGGCGTAAAGGATATCAGCTGTTAAAGAGATATTTTTGATAGTAAATGAAGTCTGGAGGAACTTGGTCCTTAAAAGTTCAATGGAATTTTTATAGTAGAGGAGGATTCGGTCTAGGTTTAAAACCCTCTCCTGGTTGTGCTTTTGTATATCAACTGCAAATAAATTTTTATCGCTTAATTCAAACTCCTTGACCAACTTTGCTATCTCCCTTCCTGAAACGTAGTTGCCAGGAGCTAGGCCAAGGAATTCTTCTAAGTCTCTTTGAGCGCCAAATTTATAGTCTAATAAGAAGCTTAAATCCTTTAGCTGGTCGTAGATGTTTATAAAACCTCTCGAAAGGTCTGGATTTAAGCCATAGACTTCAAACCTCTTTTCTAAAAACTTTTTTGTAAAGTCCATTCTGTTATAAGTGTAGATTTTCTTTCCTTCAATTAAAGGCAGTAGTTCCTTTAGCAGATTTTCCTCTTCCCTCTTATCTTCTATTATCAATTGGGTAAAATTGCCCTCCCAATCTCCAATACCTATGGCAACAGTAAATGAGTATTGGGGACTGTAGCCAGAACTTTCTAAGTCTATAATTATTTCGTTTTTATTTAATGCCCTAGGGCTAAAAGTTTTTTTTATTCTTTTCATAACTTCTCCTTTGCTTAATTGTATTATCTAAAGGCCAATTCTTCAAATCTATGAGCCTTATTTAGCTTTTAATGATATAATCCAGAGGTGAGGTGAGAAGATGAAGTATTTTGACAATGGGGCGACTACTAGAGTTAGGCCTCAGGTGGCAGAAGAAGTAAATAAATACATGCTCGAAGATTTTGCAAATCCTTCGGCCATGTACAGTTTTGGCATTAAAAGTGAAAGAGCTATAGATAGGGCTAGGCAAATCTTAGCTGACAAGCTCAGGGTCGGTCCTAGGGAGATTTACTTTACACCTGGTGGAACCTGGTCTAACAACATGGCCCTCATTGGAACTAGGACCAAGGGAAAGATTCTCACTACAGAAATAGAACACTCAAGTGTATATGAGGTTCTAAAGACTAGGGACAGAGTTGAGTATGTAAAGGTGAGTGAACACGGCTTTGTCGACTTAGCTGACCTAGAGGCTAAGCTAGACTCGGAGACGGCTTTAGTTTCAATTATTCATGTAAATAATGAGCTAGGGACTGTTCAAAACCTAGAGGAAATTGGCAGGTTGGTTAGGGAAAAGTCATCGGCCATTCTTCATGTTGATGGAGTCCAGGGTTTTTGTAAGGTAGAGGCCTATCCTAAAACCTGGGGAGTAGATATCTACACTGTCAGTGGCCATAAAATTCATGCCCCTAAGGGCATTGGAGCTATTTATATAAATAAAGACCTCCACCTAAGTCCTGTTTTCTTCGGCGGAAGCCAAGAAAAAGGCTTATTTCCTGGAACAGAGAATGTGCCTGGAATAATGGGCCTGGCTAAGTCAGTTGAAATGATGGAGCTGGAAGAGGGAATGGTTGAAATTAGAGATTATATTATAGACAAGGCCCTGGAAATTCCAGGTTCAAGGCTTAACAGCCCAAAGGAAAATGTATCTCCCTATATTATCAACCTAGGCTTTACCGGCATCAAGTCGGAGATATTACTAAATATGTTAAACGATAAGGGCATTTGTCTGTCAGCAGGATCGGCTTGTTCAGGAAGCCGAATTTCCAGAGTTCTTCAGGCAGTCCAGGTGCCTGATGAGTATATTGATGGATCTATTAGGATCTCACTTTCCCACGAGAACACTATGGAAGAAGCCAGTTATCTGGTGGAAGCACTAGAGGAAAGTGTTGAATTTATAAGAAAGATTATAGGTGGATAATGGATAAGGTACTAAGCATAAGTTTTGGAGAACTCTTTTTAAAAGGAGGAAACAGGAAAAATTTTATTAACCAGGCTAGGGGAAGGATTAGAAATGCCATCAAAAATTTGGCCCATGGTAATATATATTTAGATATGGGTAAGCTCTTTGTCGAGTACGAAGATGGTGAAGATGATTTAATCAAGGCTGTTCAAAAGGTCTTTGGTATCGCCACTATAATCCCGTGCATTAGAGTTAACAAGGAGCTAGAAATGATGGACCAGGCGGTCTTAGAGGAAATGAAGGCCTATGCTGGTCAAGGCAAAACCTTTAAGTCTATGGTAAACAGGGCGGACAAGTCTTTTGAGCCCAAGTCTCCAGAGATGAACATGAGATACGGAGGCTTGGTTTTGAAAAACTTAGAGGGTTTCTCTGTAGACGTTCATCAGCCTGAAATTGAGCTCTTTGTCGATATAAGAGAAAGAGTTTATATCTCAACCACCAGGTTTTCTGGCATGGGTGGTCTGCCAATTGGCTCATCAGGCAAGGGATTGGTTCTACTGTCTGGAGGAATAGACTCATCAGTAGCAGCCTTTCAGATTGGTAAGAGGGGAGTCCAGCTATCAGCCCTTCACTTTCACTCTTTCCCCTTTACATCAGAAAGAGCCCAGGACAAGGTAGTCAAGCTAGCAGAAATCTTATCTGGCTACCTAGGTAGGATTAAAATGTATTCGGTTAATATCCTGCCAATTCAAAAAGTTATCAACGAAAATTGTAATCCTAGGGAGATGACCATCCTATCTAGAAGGTTTATGATGAGGATTGGAGAGGAGATAAGCCAGCGGGAAGGTTATCCTATGCTGGTAACAGGAGAAAGCTTGGGTCAGGTAGCTTCTCAAACTATCGAGGGGATACACGCCACCAACTCGGTGGTAAATAGGCCAGTCTTAAGGCCTCTAATCGCTATGGATAAAACTGAAATAATTGAAATTGCAGACTTTATAGAAACCTACGAGACGTCGGTTTTGCCCTACGACGATTGCTGTACAGTATTTTTGCCTAAGAGCCCAGTTATCAAGCCTAGGATAGAAGATCTTGAGTATAGTGAATCTTTAATTGATGTCCAAGGGCTAGTAGAAGAAGCAGTAGACAATTTAGAGATAATTGAAATTGGTTATTAATTTTAGAAAAAATATTGATTAACGTATTTTTAAGAGGAGAATAAATGGAAAAGAAAATTGTATTTAGTGGAGTTCAGCCTTCAGGTGATCTAACTATTGGAAACTACCTAGGAGCAATACAATACTTCAGCAAGCTTCAAGATGACTACGACTGTTTCTTTAGCGTCGTAGACATGCACTCGATTACTGTAGAGCAGGTGCCAGCGGAGCTTAGAAAGAGCAGTAGGGACGTGCTAGCCCTTTACATAGCTACTGGCATAGACCCAGAAAAATCCTGCCTCTTTATACAGTCCCAGGTTCCAGCTCATGCTGAGCTGACTTGGATTTTAAGTACTATGACCTATATGGGCCAGCTAAATAGAATGACCCAGTATAAGGAAAAATTAGAGAGAAACGAAGGCAATCAAAACGCTGGACTTTTCACCTATCCTATCTTAATGGCTGCTGATATCCTTCTCTACAAGGCAAACTTTGTGCCAGTAGGAGACGATCAAAAGCAGCACTTAGAGTTGACTAGGGATCTGGCTGAGAGATTTAACAACAGATACTCGCCGACCTTTGTGGTACCAGAGCCCATGATTCCAGACACAGGTAACAGGATTATGTCCCTTCAAGAGCCAGAGAGCAAGATGAGCAAGTCAGACGAAAATCAGAACAACGTAATCTTTTTATTAGATGACGAGGATACAATAGTTAGAAAGGTTAGAAGGGCGGTAACAGATTCTGTAGGTAAGGTAAACTACAGCCTAGACCAACCTGGCCTTTACAACCTTATTCACATCTATTCAGCCTTTAGCGGAGATGAGCCAAAAGCTATCGCCAAAGAGTTTGCTGATGCCAACTACGGCACCTTTAAAGACGCCCTGGCCCAGGTTATTATCGATTCACTTAAGCCTATCCAAGATAGGTACAAGGAAATAATCGATGACAAGGCCTACCTAGAGGGTGTAATGAAAGAGGGCAGGGAAAAGGCTAATTATTTAGCAGAGAGAACCCTAAGAACAGTAAAGAGAAAGGTTGGATACCTTCAAGAATAATAACTTAACCCAGCCAAGAAGGCTGGGTTTTTATTTTAATTTAATGAATTACCAGAATTTAAATTGACTTAGGAGCCTTAGATAAGGGAAGGGCTAATTAATACCTATAGTTATCCAATCTCTTAATATTTACCTTGCCCCTGACTATCCAATAAGTATCATTGTCAGCATAGCTTCCCTTTCTAGCCAAGAGGGAGCCGCACTTAGGACAGTAGGCATGGCCTTCGGCTTTTAAGAAATCGAACTCAGCCTCGATAATTCTGGGGACCTGCATCTTTATTAAGTTGCCCTTGCCGCCTTTTTGGTAGATAGCAGCAGGAGTTTTACACTTGCCACAGCTAACTTCTAGGGCATGGGTGTTTTTTCTTCTTCTGATTTTATTCTTATACTTAATTGAAATCATCTCCTAGGCTAATAATATCATAAAAATAGCTAGGAATTGGTTTTCTACTTAGGTCAATAATTGTCAAAGTTGGTCAACTGTATTATAATTTCAATAATAGAAAATTCTAATCTGACAGGAGGATAAAATGAAGTATAGAGGACAAAGTCTTACATTTGATGATATCCTATTGGTTCCAGGCCACTCAGAGGTTATGCCAAAGGATATTGATCTAAAAACTAAACTTACAAAAAATATCGAACTAAATATTCCACTGATGTCTGCTGGGATGGACACGGTAACCGAATCTGAGATGGCTATCGCCATAGCAAGAGAAGGTGGAATAGGTATTATCCACAAAAACATGTCTATCGACGAACAAGCTAAGGAAGTTGATAGAGTCAAGAGAAGTGAACACGGAATTATTACAGACCCATTTTTTCTATCAAAAGACCACAAGGTTCAAGATGCAGAAAATTTAATGGCCCACTACAGAATTTCTGGTGTGCCTATCGTAGATGATGATTTTAAACTCCTGGGAATTATCACAAATAGAGATATAAGATTTGAAGACGACATGGACAAGCTTATCGAAGATGCTATGACCAAGGAAGGCCTGGTCACTGGAAAAGAAGGCACTACCATGGATGAAGCTCTGGAAATTCTTAAAAAACATAAAATTGAAAAACTTCCCCTAGTAGATGACGAAAATAAATTAAAGGGCCTAATAACCATCAAGGATATTGAAAAGGCTATAGAATATCCAAACTCAGCAAGAGATAGCTCAGGCAGGCTCTTAGTTGGAGCTGCAGTTGGGGTAACTGGTGACGTAATGGACAGGATTGCCGCCTTAGTTGACGCAAAGGTCGATTGTATTGTCATAGATACAGCCCATGGCCATTCACAGGGTGTTATTGAAAAGGTAGCAGAGATAAAAAATGAATTTCCTGACTTAGAGCTAATCGCAGGTAACGTAGCCACAGGTGAAGCTACTAGAGCTCTAATCGAGGCTGGAGCTGACTGTGTCAAGGTTGGTATTGGACCAGGTTCTATCTGTACAACTAGAGTTATAGCAGGTATAGGTGTTCCTCAAATCTCAGCCATTATGGACTGTTTTGAAGTAGGAAAGGAACTAGGTGTTCCAATAATCGCAGACGGTGGAGTTAAGCAATCGGGAGATATTACCAAGGCTCTGGCAGCCGGAGGAAGCGTAGTTATGCTAGGTTCTCTCTTAGCTGGTACAACTGAGTCACCAGGAGAACTGGAGATTTATGAAGGCAGGAGATTCAAGACCTACAGGGGTATGGGTTCTATCGCGGCTATGAGGGCTGGATCTAAGGACAGGTACTTCCAAGCAGAGACCCAGGGAACAGAAAAGCTAGTTCCAGAGGGAGTTGAAGGTAGAGTTTCCTACAAGGGAGCAGCAGGAGATATAATCTTCCAACTAATTGGAGGACTTAGAGCTGGTATGGGTTATGTGGGAGCTGCAAATATCGAAGCCTTACAGAATAACACCGAGTATGTTCAAATCACTCCAGCATCCCTAATCGAAAACCATCCTCACGACATCACCATTACTAAGGAAGCGCCAAACTACACATCAAGGTAGGTAGAAGATGAAAGATTTTATTGAAAATCAATTAAAGGAAATAAAGGAAAAGGTTGGAGACAAAAAGGCCATCCTTGGCCTTTCTGGCGGTGTAGACTCGGCTGTCTGCGCCGTTCTAGTCCATAAGGCCATCGGCGACAAGCTAACCTGTGTCTTTGTAGATAACGGCCTTTTAAGGCAAGGTGAAAGAGAAGAGGTCGAGGAAGTCTTTGGAAAAGAAATAGGCATCAATCTGATTACAGTAGATGCCCAGGAAAGATTTTTGACCCAGCTAGAAGGCCTAGATGACCCAGAGGCCAAGAGGATGATAATCGGAGAAGAATTCATCAAGGTTTTTGAAGAAGAACAGGCTAAGTTAGAGGACCACGACTTCCTTATCCAAGGAACTATCTACCCAGACATTGCAGAGTCTGGAAAAGAAGGTGGAGAACTAATCAAATCCCACCACAACGTAGGTGGCCTGCCAGAGGACATCAACTTCCAGCTAATCGAACCACTGAGAACCCTCTACAAGACCCAGGTAAGGGAAGTAGGGGAGCTTCTAGGCCTGCCTAAGTCAATAGTCTACAGACAGCCCTTCCCAGGGCCAGGACTGGCAGTTAGAGTCCTAGGAGAAGTGACTAGGGAAAAGCTAGACATAGTTAGAAGAGCAGACTATATTTACAGAGATGAAATTGACAAGGCTGGTTTAACCTACAAGATTTGGCAGTACTTTGTGGCTATCCCACCCTTTAAAGCCGTTGGAGTGGTAGACGGAAAGAGATCCTACTCCCACTGTGTAATCGTCAGGGCAGTAGACTCAGAAGACGCCATGGAAGCCCACTGGTATCAAATCCCCCATGATGTGATGGACAAGATATCCAGAAGGATAACTAAGGAAATCCCAGAGGTGGTCAGAGTACTTTTTGACATCACCAACAAGCCGCCGGGAACTATAGAATTTGAATAATAAATCTTAACTAATCAGTTAAAAGCCTACTCATTTTATTGAGTAGGCTTTTTTATTACTTTTCAATTTCCCAGCTAACTTTCTCGACGAAGTTTTTAGCTATAGGATAAATTTCCTCACTATTTTCAATCAGAACTTCAGGTTCAACTTCCTGGCCCTCTTGTTTTAACCTTAGGCTAATGGCGGAATCGCTGGTGTTTAGCTTTGGATAGAAGCCTAGGGAATTTTTTCACTTACTATCCAATCGGCAAAGACTTGTTCAAAGTCCCTGCCATCTACACCTTTGGCCTTTAGATAGTCTACTAGGGCTGGAAAATCTTTTTCTAGGCCTGGGTAGGATATTTCTTTCTTATTTCCTTCTTTGTCTAAGTATTGGTAATTTATGGTGGTATTGTCTAGTTGGGTGGCCTCTATAGGCTCTTGGACTTCCTTGCCGACCGGGGCACAGCCGAGGGCGAGTAGGATTAGGACTAGGCTTAGGCCTGTCAGTTTAAGTAAGTTTTTCATATTTCCTCCTTGTATTATTAAGATAGTTTATAGTTAGTTGATACCTGAATTTTCCCCAGGCTAATAATACTAAATAAAATGCTAATTCTAACTAATACCCGACTGGTAACATATGTTACTGACAGCTGTCTACTTTTTTGCTAGAATAGTCTTGACAATAATGGAGGTTGATAATATGAATAGATTTGATGAATTAATAAATGAAGAGTTAGACCAGCTAAAGCAGTTTTCAGCCTTGGTTGAAAGGGTACACGGCAAAGCTCATCCTGAGTACTTGGTTTTTAAAGAGTCTCTAGATAAAATAATTGAAGGAATTAAAAATGAGGACTATTCAGGCCTAGATGAGGCTTTTGAAGGAGCCAGTAATGCGACAGACGGCTACACCCTACCAGAAGGAGCTTGTGAGGCCTTTACCTATGTGTACAATACGACAAAGGAATTGGATCAAGCTTATAAAGGGGGTAAGTGATGCAAAGATTTTTATTTTCTAAGAGAAATCAGCTGACCTTTATTTCCGGAGCTGCCATAGTCTTAGCCTTTATCGCTCACTTAGGCTTTAAGCAGGAATTTGCAGCTGAGATTTTGTTTATCATAGCATCGATAGTGGCTGGAGCTCCAATTTTGCTCCAGGCTATTTCTTCCCTAAGGGTTAAAGTAGTATCTATTGATGTTCTAGTTTCCATTGCAATTATTGGTGCTTTCTTCATCAGAAACTTTGAAGAGTCGGCTATAGTCAGCTTTCTCTTTCTATTTGGTTCTTATTTAGAACAAAGAACTTTAAGTTCTACTAGATCTGCCATTGGAGAGTTAGTTTCCATGGCTCCTAACACAGCCATGTTAGTCCAAGAAGATGGTAGTTTTGAAGAGGTGGATATTTACGACCTAGACCAGGGGGATATAGTCCTGGTAAGGGCCGGCGAGTCTATTCCAGTAGACGGTATAGTTCACCAAGGGGAAGGTCATGTAAATGAGGCTAGTATTACCGGTGAACCTATCCCAGTAGGAGTAGAAGAAGGGTCTGAGGTTTTTGCAGGGACGATTCTAGAAAATGGTAATTTAAAGGTCATTACTGAAGAAGTCGGTGAAGATACCATCTTTGGTAAGATTATCGAATTAGTTGAAGACGCCCAGGATTCCAAGTCGGTAGCTGAGAGGTTTATCGATAGGTTTTCCAGGTACTATACTCCAGTGGTTTTAATACTTGGACTGGTAGTTTATATAGTGACTAGAAATATCGAGCTAGCCATCACAGTTTTGGTTCTAGGATGTCCAGGAGCTCTGGTTATTGGAATCCCAGTCTCTAATGTTGCCGGCATAGGCAATGGGGCTAGGAACGGAATACTCTTTAAGGGCTCTGAGGTTATATCAGATTTTTCTAAAGTAGACACGATTATCTTTGATAAGACGGGAACACTAACTGATGGCGAGCCGAAAATCACCCAGGAAGTTTACTATGGAGATGAAGCCGATAGGGAGGAGATCTTATCCCTGGTTAAATCAATAGAAGAGAAGTCTACCCACCCTTTAGCAGCGGCTATTATCGCTCATTATGATGATGTTCCTAACCAGCTAATTGAATATGTTGATACGGTTAGGGGCAAGGGCCTGGTGGCTAGGGCAGGGGACAGGGAAATGGGCCTAGGTAACCTTAGCCTTATGGATGAATTAGGTATCGAGATAGATCAAGAGCAAAAATCTCTGATTCAGCAATTTGAGCAAGAAGGTAATTCTCTAGTCCTAGTAGGTTTTGAAAACCAATTAAGGCTCATTTTAGGAGTTGGTGACAAGGTCAGACCTGGAGTTAAAGAGAATCTTCAGAAGATGAGGGCTCTGGGTGTGAAGGAGTTTGTTATCCTATCTGGAGATAATCAAGGGTCTGTTGACTATGTGGCCCAGCAGCTCGGCATAGACAGGGCAGTTGGAAATATGCTACCAGATGAGAAGTCAGAATACCTGAAGGAAAGACAATCAAAGGGAGAAATCGTGGCCTTTGTTGGTGATGGTATCAACGACAGTCCGTCCTTAGCCTTGGCAGATATCGGAATCGCCATGGGTTCAGGAACAGACGTTGCTATTGAAACCTCTGATTTAGTTCTAGTCCAGTCTAATTTTGATAGGCTAGCCCACGGTCTTGGTTTGACTAAATCTATAGTAAGAAACTTAAGGCAGAATATTTTTATTGCCTTGGCTACTGTAATTATTCTTCTTTACGGTTTATTCTTCTCATCTTGGGTAACTATGTCTGTAGGGATGCTAGTCCACGAGGGAAGTATATTGGCGGTAATCCTAAATGGAATGAGACTATTAAGATATAAGTTAGAGAGGTAAATAAGATGAAAAAAGCTAGAATTCAGTTAGAGCAGTTGGCATGTCCTTCATGTAACATTAAAATCGAAGGTGCCTTAAAGGCCTTAGATGGCCTTGACAAGGACAGCATTGACGTTGGTTTTAACTCATCTAGGGTTCAAGTGGACTTTGATGAGTCTAAGATTTCCCTGGAAGAAATTGAAAAGGCTATAGCCGATCAAGGTTATATTGTTCTAAGCTCAAGAGCTAGGTAAAAAAGAC
>CAZFXW010000003.1:0-22512 GCA_964523385.1 uncultured Peptoniphilaceae bacterium
CTGGAACCAATCATACTCTACCAACCAGTGGGGCTGCCAGATATACAGGAGGGCTCTATGTAGGAACCTACCTAAAACACTTGAGCTATCAGAGGATTACCAAGGAAGGATTTATTAACATAAAAGACGCCACTATGGAGATAGCAGGCCAGGAAGGCCTAGCTGCCCATTGTAATGCTGTGGCCATCAGAGAGAAATTATTGTAGGAGAGACGATGAGTAGAATGATGAACCCTCAAGGTACGAGGGATTTAAACAGAAAAACCAGCAGGAAGAAGAGTAGGATAATAAATAAAATTGAAGATAAAATGAGTTCCTGGGGCTATGCAGAGGTTAGGACCCCAGTACTTGAATACCTAGAGACTTTTGAAAGGGGCTTAGGGTGTGGAGCTGTTGAGGATAGCTTTAAATTGATTTCTCCTGAGGGAGAGGTTCTGGCTCTCAGGAGGGATGTTACTATTCCCATAGCTAGGATGGTATCTACCATGTACCAGGATGTAGAAGGGCCAATTAGGTTTAGATACAATCAAGAGGTTTTTAATATGAAGGAAGCCCATTCGGGTAACTTTATAGAGATAACAGATATAGGCTGTGAGATGGTAGGCAGGGGAACTATGGACGAGGACGTGGAGATAATTACCATGGCCTTTGATGCTCTAGATTTTGTTGCCGATCAGGGCCTGGTTATGGTCTTAGGAGACATTAGATTCTTGAGAGGGCTTTGCCATTACTTGGATCTAGAAGTTGAGGAGTTTGAGGAGATGGCTAGTCTTATTGACGATAAGAACTTGCCAAAGCTAGAGTCCTATCTAGGGTCCCTAGGATTTTCCAAGTATGCTAAGGAGTTTTTCCTTGAATTACCTTGGGCCTATGGGGGTCTAGAGGTTATCGATCAGATGAGAAAGTACGCCTTTACCCAGGAGATGGAAGAGTCTCTAGACCAGCTAGAGGAGTTATACCAGAGGCTTAGCAGTTTAGGCTTTAAAGATAAGATTAAGGTGGACTTTTCTAGGGTTTCTACCCTAAACTACTATACCTCTACGATTTTTGAGGGTTTTTTAGATGGAATCGGCCAGGCTGTAGTCAGTGGAGGTCGCTATGACAATCTTCTAGCTAAATTTCAGGAAGAATCTAGGCCAGCCATGGGCTTTGCCATCAAGGTAGATAGGCTCTTAGACTTAGATATTCTACCGGGAGAGTCAGACTACTTTATAGTCCAATACCCTAAGGGAAAATTTGAAGAGGCCTATAGGATGGCCCAAAAGGAAAGGGACCGGTCGAGGATTGTCCTTGAAGAGGCTGATGTGGAAGAAGTGACTATGATTAAAGGTGATATGGATGCTTAATATTGCACTTACCAAGGGAAGACTGGAAAAGCCTGTCTTGGCCATGTTGGCCAAAGGTGGCTACACAGTCAGTTCTATGGAAGAGAAAAATAGAAAACTAATTTTTGATGGAGATGACTGTGGCAACAAATATTTCCTAGCTAAGTCGGCTGATACTTTAACCTATGTCCGCCAGGGAACGGCAGATATTGCCTTTGTCGGCTCAGATGTAATTGCTGAAAATGGCAGAGGTTTTTATGAGATTCTAGATACGGGCTTGGCAGCTTGTAAGTTTGTCCTTGCTAAAAAAGAAGGCGAAGAAATCTTTAAGGAAGAACACAGGATAAAGATAGGAACCAAGTATCCTAGGGTGGCTAGGGAATACTTTACTGGCTTAGGCTACGATGTAGATATAATTAAAATCGAAGGTTCGGTAGAATTGGCTCCCTTGCTAGGTTTAGCCGATGGAATTATAGATATTATGGAAACTGGCAACACCCTAAGGGATAATGGCTTAGTGGTGGTTGATGACTTGGGTTATATTTCTACTAGGGTTATCGTCAACAAGGCAAGTTTTAGGACTAAGTACGATGAGATTAGGGATTTTTACCTAAGGCTAAAGGAGGCTATAAATGGCTAAGCTAGATGCCAATGAGTCGCCTTTTAACCTAGGCCAGGCCTATAGGGAAGAAATCGGAGAAAAGGTTAAGAATCTTTCCTTTAACATATATCCAGACGAAGATAGCGATAGGATTAAGGAGCTCTTTGGAGACTACCTTGGGGCCAGGCCTGAAGAGATTACTATTGGAAATGGATCAGACGAGCTCTTAGGCAACATTATCTCCTTCTTATTAAAGGAAGGAGACAAGCTCTTCCTTTTCGAAGTGGACTTTGGTATGTACACCTACTATGCTGGGAAAAGGGGGGTTGAACCTGTCTACTATCAATTAAGACCAGGAGAGGATTTTGAGGTAGGAGATTTTATCCAGGCTGTAAGGGAATCTGGCGCTAATATGCTTATGTTTTCCAACCCTAATAATCCAACGGGTAGGGCCATAAAGAGGGAAGAATTAGAGGAGATTATCCAATCTATTGATCATATACCTGTAATTTTAGATGAGGCTTATGGAGAGTTTTCAGATAAATCTCTGTTAGATAGCTTTAGGGAATACGACAATCTCTATATAACTAGGACCCTATCTAAGGCCTTAGGACTGGCTGCTATTAGAGTTGGGGCCTGTGTATCTAGGGAAGAAAATATTAAATTTTTAGAAGAGAACAAGGCTCCCTATAACGTAAGCAGCCTAGGCCAGCTGACGGCGGAGACAGTCTTGTCTGGAGACTATGAAGAAGATGTAGAAAAAAACGTGGCCTATATAGTTGGGGAAAGGGAGAGGATTTTCCAAGCTTTAGAAGCTATGGATTCAGATAGCTTTACTTATTTTCCATCTGAGGCCAACTTTGTCTACATGGAATCGGATAAGCAAGAGGAAATAGTCGAAAAATTTATCAATCAGGGTATAGCCGTTAGGGATTTTGGAGATTCTAAGAGCTTTAGGATTTCAATAGGAAGAAAAGAAGATAATGATAAGGTCTTGACCATACTAGAGGAGGTTTAAATGACTAGACAGTGGAGTGAGAGCAGAAAAACCGGAGAGACGGAAATTGAATTATACATTAACTTAGATGAGTACAAGGAGCCAGAGGTAGATACTGGCATAGGTTTTTTTGACCACATGCTCTACCTAGCTGCCTACCACGGTAAATTTACCCTAGAATTAAATTTAAAGGGTGACTTACACGTCTGTGATCACCACAGTGTTGAAGATGCGGGCATTACCCTTGGCAAGGCCTTTGCCCAGGCCCTAGGTGATAAAAGAGGTGTCAGAAGATATGGTAACTTTAGGCTACCTATGGATGAAGTTTTGGTAAATGTAAGCTTGGATTTTTCAGGTAGGGGATATCTGGTTTTTAACTGCGATTTTACCAGGGAAGACCTAGGGACCATGTCGACTGAGATGATTAGGGAGTTTTTCTATGCCTTTGCTATCCACTCTGGAACTACCCTTCACATAAATGTTGAGTATGGTTTTAACGACCACCACAAGGCTGAAGGGATTTTCAAGGCCTGGGGTAGGGCTTTAAGGGATGGATTTGAAGTAATCTCAGATGAGATTCCAAGTACGAAAGGACTACTAGAATGATTATTTTTCCTGCAATAGATGTTTTAAACTCTAAGCCTACCATGCTCTACCAAGGTGACTATGACAAAGTAGATGTAGTTGGGGAAAGCGTAATAGAATTGGCTAGGGAATTTGAAAAGGCTGGAGCTAGTTGGCTTCATATGGTTGACCTAGATGGAGCCAAGGCTGGTGGAGCTGTCAACACACATGAGATTAAACCTGTCTTAGAAGAGACAGGGCTCCAGGTCCAGCTAGGCGGTGGGATTAGAAATATGGAAACCCTAGACGCTTATTTTAACTTAGGACTTAACCGGGCTATTATAGGCTCAGCTGCTATCCTAGGCCCGGATTTTTTAAAGTCTGCCTTGGAAAAGTATGGAGATAGGATTGCCGTAGGCCTAGATGCCCTAGATGGGGAGCTGAAGATTCAGGGCTGGACCGAGGGTTCTGGTAAGTCTTTAGTAGAAGGACTTAAGTATATAGAAGACTTAGGTGTTAAAACCACTATAATTACCGATATCTCTAGGGATGGAGCTATGGAAGGAACGGCCTTAGACCTATATGAAGAATTAGAGAAGAGTGTAACCCTGGATATTATCGCCTCTGGTGGAGTATCAACTATCGAGGATGTAAAGGCCCTTAAGGAGATTGGAGTTTATGGTTGTATCATAGGCAAGGCTCTCTACAACGGAAGCATCGACCTAAGGAAAGCTTTAGAGGTGGGTCGTGGTTAAGATAATTCCCTGTCTTGATATTCGTGATGGCAAGGTAGTCAAGGGGGTAAACTTTGAAAATATCAGAGAGGTTGGGGAAATCCTAGACCTATTAAATGCCTACAATCAAGGAGGGGCTGACGAGATTGTAGTCTTAGATATTTCGGCTACTGGAGAAAATAGAAGGACTAGGACCTCCTATTTGAAAGAGGATTTAAAAATCCCTATAGTTATCGGTGGAGGAGTAGGGTCTGTCGAAGATGCCAGCTGGCTTATAGGCCAGGGGGCTGCCAAGGTTAGTGTCGGTTCTGCAGCTGTTAAAGACCCTGCTTTGGTGGGCCATATGGTCCAGGAACTAGGGGCTGATAAGCTTATAGTGGCCATAGACTCGGCCTGGGAGGAAGGTCTGGGCCAATATATGGTCTATATTGGAGGCGGAAGGGTAGAAACTGGCCTAGAGCTTGTAAGCTGGGCTAAGGACCTGGAAGAGATGGGAGTAGAGGAAATCCTCTTAACTTCTAAAGATAAGGACGGGACCCAGTCGGGCTATGACTTGGCCATGTATGAGAAACTATCTGAGGAGACGAATCTTAAGATTATCGCTTCAGGCGGGGCTGGATCTATCGATGATTTTGTCCAAGCCGCTAAGATTAAGAATATCTCAGGCCTACTAGCTGCATCGCTCTTTCATATGGGAATATTAACTATAAAAGATGTTAAGGAGGCCATAGGTGGATAATATTGAAAAGTTGGATTTTGCCGGCGGTTTGCTGCCAGCAGTGGTCCAAGATTATAAGACCAAGGAAGTTTTGATGCTAGCCTATATGAATCCAGAGGCCTTGGAAAAGACTATAGAGATTGGAAAGGTTACTTTTTTCTCTAGGTCTAAGAATAGGCTTTGGACTAAGGGAGAGGAGTCGGGAAATTTCTTAGGCCTTGTCAGTATTAGGACTGACTGCGACTACGATGCCCTACTAATCGAGGCAGATCCGGTCGGGCCGGCTTGCCATACAGGGGCTAGATCATGTTTTTACAATGAGATTGAGGTGGAAAATGGAAGTACTGAATAAACTAGAGAAAGTTATTGAAGATAGGAAGAAGTCTATGCCTGAAGGCTCCTACACCACCTACCTCTTTACAGAGGGAGTAGAAAAAATCTGTAAGAAGGTAGGAGAAGAGTCATCTGAGGTGATTATTGCAGCCATCAAGGGTGATAAGGAAGAGGTGTGCTTAGAGGCAGGAGACTTGCTCTATCATCTTTTAGTTTTACTAGCTGAGTTAGATATTCCCTTGGCTGAGGTAGAGAAGGTACTTGAAGAAAGGGCCAAGTAATGGGGGACTTACAAAAATACAACTACCACACCCACACTGTCCGGTGTGGACATGCTAGTGGTACAGACCAGGAATATGTAGACTATGCCATCAAAGAAGGTTTTGAAAGGCTGGGATTTAGCGAGCATATGGGATTTAAGGGCTGGGATGACCCTGGTGAAAGGGTAGATTTTTTAAAGATGGAAGACTATGAAGAGGCTATCTTTGACCTAAGGGCTAGGAATTCAGATATTCAACTCTTGGTTGGCTATGAGGCGGAGTATTTTTCAGACCTAAGATCCTACTATGAGGATGTACTAGCTAGGGTAGACTACTTGACTCTAGGTCAACACGCCTTAGACAGAAAGGGTGGCTACCTGCATTTCTCAGCTACCGATTATGAGGTTAGGCAAATGGCTGACCTAGTTTGTGAGGGGCTAGAGACAGGCCTGTTCTCTTATCTTGCTCATCCAGATTATTTTATGCAGGCAAGGGACAGTTATTCAGCTGACTGTGACCAGGCTATGAGGCAGATGGCTCAGGTCTGCTTAGATATGAATATACCCCTTGAGTTAAATATTAACGGCTACATCAGGAGAAGGGGGCTAGTAGATGGAGTGGAACAGGCCTATTACCCGCTAAGAGCTGGCTTTAAAACAGTGGCAGAGGTTGGGGCGCCGGTGGTTATTGGCTATGACTCTCATACTCCAGAGTTTATGGGCGAGAGACAGGCGGAAAGGGAGCTTAGGGCCATGGCTCAGGAGCTCGGCTTAAATTTAATAGAAGATTACAAAATAGAACAAAAGACGGATTAGTTAAACCAATTTAGGTCTGGTTTTTATAGGAATAAAAAAGCAGGAGCCAGGCTCCTGCTATTTCCCACAATTGGGGCAAACTTCTAATTTTTCTTTTCTACAATGCCAGAGGAAGGTTCCGCAGTTGGGGCACTTATATTGGTAGGCAAAGTATACGTAAAGTCCTAGGCCTGCTAGGGTTGTAAAGAGCAGGGGTAGGGCTTTTTTTGTGCTCAAATAGATTAACAGCCCAATGATAAAACCTAAGGCTAAGGCTAGGTTAGCTAGGATGTGGTATTTTTTAATGGTGGACAGGCTTTTAGTCATAGTTTAACATCCTCCAAGGCTTCTACAATTTTTTCCATTCCCATAGACCTAGATCCCTTGACTAGGACAAGACAGTTAGGGCTGAGTTTGGCCTTAAGGTCCTCGAAGAGCTCTTCCCTAGAGTTAAAATGCTTAGAGTAAAGCTTAGGGGCTCTCTCCCTAAGGAGCTTATAGGCTTCTTTCATATAGGGCCCGTAAAGGAAGACTCCGCTTACCTTATCCTCTCTAATCCTCTCCCCAACTTCTCTGTGAATTTCCTCTATCTCCTCTCCTAAGTCTAGCATATCAGCCAGAACTAGGAACTTGTCCCCATATTCATCTAGGCTGTAGAGAACTTCTAGGGCTGAGTAGAGGTTGTCAGGGTTAGACTTATAGGAGTCGTCGAAGATGGTAAAACCATCTGCTGTTCTAAGGTCTGATCTCATGGCCGTTAGCTGGATTTGCCTCAGGCCCTTTTCAATATCGCTGGTTCTAAGCTCGAGTTTCTCAGCAACAGCGATGGCGGCGGCTGAGTTAGAGGCATTATGTACTCCAGGAATAGGAATGGCATAGGCTCGGCCGTTTACTTGAAATTTGGTAGATTGGGAATCTACTTGAACATTTGAAATTCTATAGTTAAAATCTCCCTGGCCATAGGTTAAGGTCTTGATAGGAGAGTTTCTCCTTGTGATTTCCTTAGATAAAACCTTATCCTCCCCATTGTAAATAAGAAGACCTTGGTTTGGATCCATGCCCGACAGGATGTCGAGTTTTTCCATGGCTACATTCTCAACAGTCTTGAGGACATCTAGGTGTGAACGACCAGCATTGGTAACTATGGAGATATCTGGCTGGGCCATATCAGAGAGGATTTTAATTTCTCCAAAACTTTCGGTCCCCATTTCGATTACTGCTAGCTCTGTATCTTCTTCTAATTTTAAAAGGGTAAGGGGAACTCCTATCTCATTGTTTTCATTACCTGGGTTTACCAAAGTCTTAAATTTTCTTCCTAGGACTGAAGCTAGGATATCTTTAGTCGTAGTTTTGCCGTTAGAGCCAGTTATGGCTAGAACCAGAGGGTCTACTTCTAACCTATACTGGTGGGCTAGCTGATGAAAGGCATCTAGGCTGTTGTCAACGTAAATTAGGCCTATATCGACATTTGGTGCAGGCCTATGTTTTTCCCAAAGGCTAGCCACAGCTCCCTTTTGGGCCGCTTGTTCTATAAAGTCGTGGCCGTCAAAGTTTTCTCCGACTATAGGTATATAGAGATTAGACTTTTCCAAGGTTCTAGTATCTTTGGAAACTCCAGCAATACTCGTATCTGGATCGCCACTGGCTAGGTTTCCTCCAGCCATTTTAGCTACTTGGCCTAGGGTCTTAAGAAGCATCGTAGGACCTTTTTTTCTTTTTCTTGTCCTGGTAGGCTTCTAATCCATATTCGATTAGCTTTTCAAGAACATCTTCGATTTCCATGTCTGCTGTGGGTTTCCAAAGCATGGGGAAAAGGGAGATGCTAGTCATTCCCGGTAAGGTATTAATTTCGTTAACCAGAAGTTCTTCTCCTCTGAGAAAGATATCTACCCTTGCCAGGCCTTGGCAGGCTAGAGCCTTGTAGGATTTTTCAGCTAGTTTTCTAGCCCTATCTTCAATTTCTGGTTCTACCTCGGTTGGCGCCTTGATGACGGTGGTGCTATCTAGGTATTTAGATTCATAGTCAAAGAATGCTTGAGTCTGGACTTCGTGTTCACCCGGTAAAGAGACTAATGGATGGTCATTGCCCATAACGGCAATCTCTAGTTCCCTTCCCTGAACCGACTCTTCTATAAGGATTCTCGAGTCATAGATAAAGGCATTTTCCAAGGCCTTTTCTAATTCATCCTCAGAACTAGCCTCCATAACTCCAACTGATGAACCAGCATTAGCTGGTTTTACAAAGACTGGCAGGCCCATTTCAAGGATGTCAGCCTGGTATTTCTCAGGTTCAGCCCTGTAGTCACTTTCTATTAGACCTAAGTACTTGGCCTGGGGGATACCTTCAGCTTCAAAGAGGTTGTTGGAGATTATCTTATCCATACAAGCTGCGGAAGCCAGAACTCCATTGCCCATATAGGGTACATCTAACATCTCAAAAAAACCCTGGACTACTCCGTCTTCTCCGTTGGTTCCGTGAAGGATAGGGATAAAGAAATTATCCTCTCCTGACTTGTAGTCTTTGGTTAGGAACTCACCTAAGGATTGGGCTGGTCCTAGGTCTGAGTTGACAATAAGGTCTTCAGGTTTTTCAAAGTCTGAATCAACCTTGTCTAGGCAGGTCCAGCTACCATCTTTTCCTATGTAAACTGGGTATAAGTTGTATTTATCTCTATCTAATGCATTGATTACGCTTTGTGCGGATCTGAGGGAAATTTCGTGTTCTACGCTAATTCCACCACAGAGTATATAAATATTTTTTACCATATAAGCCTCCATTTCAGCATAATAGTACCATATTTTACAAGCTTGCGCAATCAGGAGATATAGCCATTTTGTTGACAAAATACAGGTTAAAATGAAATAATTATCCTAGGATAGGTGGCGGGTTATGAGAGATATAAAGTATTTGCAAAATTCAAAGACGACGGGCAGAGCCTTTGTGCCATTAATAACAGGGGATTTTGAGGACTTTAATCACTGTGTCCCCATTGCTTGTGCAAATATGCTCAAGTATTGGCGGGACCAAAGGGGCCATAATTACATTTCCCAGGACTGGGAATTAGTG
Organism: uncultured Peptoniphilaceae bacterium; assembly: GCA_964523385.1. Lineage (GTDB taxonomy): Bacteria > Bacillota > Clostridia > Tissierellales > Peptoniphilaceae > CAZFXW01. The sequence goes on from CAZFXW010000003.1 coordinate 9,393, forward strand.
TATTGGAAGATTAGGTCATATGTTAGGGGACTTAGGTTTTTAGGCAAGCAATACGGAGAGCTGAATATAAGGGCCTACTTTGCTATGAAGAAGTTTTTTCAAGATGAATTGGACCTTGAGGACCCTAGAGCCAATTATGGCTTGATGATTTTCAATCCCTACTGGTTAATTCAGTGGTTAGATGGCCAGCAACCAGTAGTTATTGGTTTAGATAGTCGGGTCCTAGGGCAGAGCCTTGGATTTCACGCTTGTTTAGCCTTGGGTTATAGGCAAGTTGGCTACGGTTATGAAATAAGAATTTCTAACGGCTGGGACAGGTCTATAGATCATTGGATCTCCTATAGAGATGTTATAGATGGCTTTTATCTCTCTCCAGTGGCTATGGATATGGTCTATGCTAGCCTAGAATATGAGAATATAAGATAAATAAATGGACAGGGTTACCTGTCCATTTATTTCCATATTGCCCAGAAGGGTCCACCGGCTGAAGAGATGTTCGATGACTCTGCTACTAGCTCTTCTAATTCCCACTCCATGAAGACGTGTTCCAGCTTCACCGAGTCAGAAATCGTCGCCATTCCATTGGGCTTTAGTTCTTTTATTATTATAAAGTGACCATCTTCGTCGGAGAAAACTCCATGACCTGAAACCATAACGACAATTTTTCCAGCCATTAGGGCTTCTTCTAAGTCTTCGACGCTGGCGTGATACATAGGCTCAACATTAAGGCCGAAGGCTGCTGCTCCTTCGGGAATCAAGGTGTGATAGGAGCCATCTCCTACTGCACAATAACCGTGATCGTAAGCCCAATCGCTCATATTCTTAGGGTCATAACTTTCATCGGTTAGCGAGTTAACTATGGTTGCCATAACTGCTGGGCCACAACCGTGGCTTCCGATTTCATCGCTAGGTCCATAGAGTTGATGGGCCCATTTAGGGTCTTCTTGATTATAATAGGTCAAGGGTCCCTGGCCTGAGTCCATGGTAAAGTCGTACTTACTTTTTCTCTTTTCAGTGTTTTCAGCAGGTTTTTCAGTCGCTTGACTAACTTCGCTAACTTCACTAACCTCATTGGTTTCATCAGAGAAGCTTTCTACATACTTTGTATTTCTAGAATTTCTTACGCCAGCAGAGGCATTGTTATCTGAAATTGACATGCTGGGTAGAAAGAATTTAACAAATATTGCTGCTAGGACGATAATAGTAGTTAGTGAAAATAATGTAAATCTGGTCTTGTTTACTACTGTTCTTCTACGTCTTCTTCTAGCATTTCCTGAAGTTCTTGGCCTTCTGGTCCTCCTTCTATCTCTAGAACTCATTTACAACCTCCATTCGCTCTAAGATTAATGTGTCTGAGACACTACCCTAAAGTATATCATATGGGGGATAAAGATATAAGATAAAGATAAGAATTACAGAAGCTTAGCATTAAAAATAACTTTAATCTAGCTTGTTTTTTGATATAATAAGCCTAATAGGAGGCTATTATGACTGAGGATAAAAATTTAAATGATTTTAATAAATATGAAAGCGAAAGTTTAAAAAAAGATGGATTAGCTGGAGCTAATCTTGATGATGCTGAAAGGTTTAGCACTGAAAAAATCTTAGCTGATGATGATTTTAAAAGAGAGAGGATTAAGTCCTATTCCCATTATTCGGATTATGGTAAGGAAAATGTAGTCAACCATTCACTAGATGCAGAAGAAGTAGAGGAGATTGTAAAAAAAGAGGTAGAGAGAGAGGTAGGTAGAAAGACTCCGTCTCTTGCTAAGATTGTGGTAATCTCTATTTTAGCTACCCTTGTAACCATCCTGCTATTTAATTATTTTTTCAAAGGTGATAGGCCTGAACTTTTAGATCAGGGCCAGAGGACTGTCACCATAAACCCTAGGGAAGATATTTCCATAGAGGCAGCGGTTAACGAGAAGGCCGCTGATTCAGTGGTTGGAATCACAACCAAAGCTTTGGAAAGAGATAATATTTTTAATTTAGGAGGACTAGTTGAAGGCTTAGGTTCAGGTGTAATAGTAAGCCAAGATGGTTACATCCTAACTAACTCCCATGTAATCTCTGATGGAGCTGCAGAGGAGATTGAGGTAGTTTTTGCCAATAAAGAAACAGCACCAGCCCAGCTTCTCTGGTATGAACCAGAATTGGATTTGGCTGTACTCAAGGTAGAGGCTCAAGGCTTAACTCCGGTAGAGATTGCAAACTCAGATGAGATTAGAGTTGGAGATAAGGCTATAGCTATAGGAACTCCCTTAGGTTTAGACTTCCAATCAACTCTAACGTCAGGCTATGTTTCAGGTCTAGACAGGAGCATAACCCTTCAAAATGGCAATACTATGGATGGATTAATTCAGACCGACGCAGCAATTAATGGTGGTAATTCGGGAGGAGCTCTTCTCAACAGCAAAGGCCAGCTTATAGGCATTAATACGGCTAAGGTTCAAGGAGGGGAAGGGATAGGCTTTGCTATTCCAGTAAATACAGCCCAGACTATCGTCAAGAGGATTGAAAACTCTGATTCCTTTGAGCCAGTAGTTCTAGGTATTAGAGCAGTAGGCCTAGACCTTTATCAGTCTTATACTGGTGAGGATACAGGTCTTGAGGAAGGTATAGTGGTTATGGAAGTCCTAAGGGGTTCGGCTGCAGAGGCAGCTGGTGTGGAAGTTGGAGATATTATCACCGCCTTAGACCAGGAACCTATAGGTTCTATGGGCAAACTTCGAACCGCTCTTTTAGCCTACAGTTTAGAAGACCAGGCCCTGCTAGTAGTCTATAGGGCTGGTCAGGAGTTGGAACTAGAGATTAATTTTTCTGGTGGGGTAAATTAACATATTAAAAGGAGCATCGGTTGATGCTCCTTTTTTTGATCCTATTTTAATCTTTCTGCTAGCTCTCTTAGGACCCATTTGTTATCTGGGTCTTGACCAGTTTCTAGCTTAGAGTAAATTTTCTCATTGTCAACGCTTATCTCATAGGCGCCACCTGACGAAGGAACTAGCTCTATCCCTTTAACCTTTTCCTTTAAAAGCTGGAGGATTTCTTTGGTAAGACCAACGGCCTTGTCCAGGTATCCTCAGGCTGTACAGTATTCGATTCTAATCTTCATATTGACCTCCTTTTTATTTTAGCCTATTTTGCTTATACCCAAGAAGTCAAAATAAAAAACCATGGAGATTTATTAAAGGAGATTATCTAGTTTAAGAGTCGTATAAAAGAATCAGTCTAGGCTTGTTTTTTTATCTTTGAAGATGGATTATTTAGAGGGCTATCTCTAAGTCGTACTCTTCTGTCTCTGGTTCATAGTTCTCCACCTTAAAATCATCTATTGTAAATTGGGAGAAGTCATCCCTCGGATTTAAAATTAGTTTTGGGGTTGGCCTATCCTCCCTATACTTAGCGACCATCTTATCTACTAGGTTCATATGCCTATCGTAGATGTGGAGGTTTTGAATAAAGTGGACAAAGTCACCTGGTTCATAGCCAGTAACCGAAGCAACCATCAGTAGAAGTCCATAGTATTGGATGGCATTGATTCCACCGGGAGCAGCAGCTGTTAAAAAGTCTCCTGACCTTTGGATAAGCGTAAGATTTAACTGATTTCCACTAACCGTCCAGAGGGTCTGAAAGGCGCAGGGGACTAGGCTCATGTCGGCCATGTCCTCCATGTCGATCATGGTGGTCATATGCCTTCTATTTAGCGGGTCTTCTTTGATATTCCTAAGGAGCCTTTCTATCTGATTGGTTTCTTCTCCGGTTTCGGGAGATATAAATCTTTTGTTAATCTGGTAACCGTAGGCTTTTCCTAGGTTGCCAGCCGCATTGGCCCATTCGTCCCAGTAGTGGACTCCATACTTTTCCTTTAGGAGGGCTACATCGTTAGATTTATCTTGGTAAATCCAGAGGACTTCCTTTATAGCTGCTTTCCAAAATATTTCCCTTAAAGATAAGAGGGGGGTGGTGCCCTTAGGATATCTGATCATAGCCTGGGGAATCAGAAAGGTGTAGGCTGGGCTACCGTCTGACCACCTGGGCCTAACCTGGGCTCCTCTTACTTTTTCCTCACTTATGCCTTGATTTTTTATTTTTTCTGCGTATTCAATAAATATCTTATCAATGGTGTTCATCAAATCACCTCTGCTTGGATTATACCACAGGGAAGGCCTTTTTTATAAAAAATAACTTTAACTAAGTTTGGAGCTAAATTATAATCAAACTAAGAAGGAGGTGGCCTATGAGAACAATTGCTAGGGCCTTTGGAGGGTTAGTGCTTTTTCTTTTGGGGTTATTTCTAATTATTGGGTGGCGGGCCTCTTATGAACCTGAAAATAGGATGATAGGCCTTGTGTCTACTGCAGGAAATAAAAACAAGAGTATTATAGACTGGTATGACTGGGATTTAAATTTTCTAGGTAGGGAAAGACTGGCATATGCTAGCCTCGGATCAAATTTTCACAGTCCAGATTTTTGGGATGGGACAGCTTACCTAAATCCCCAGGGAATATTTAATAAAAAGGATTCAAAAAAGGTCCTTTCAATCGGCCGAGATGGAAATAAAGAGTACAGGGTAGAGAATTTAGCGGTCAACGACTTAGCTGTTGATGGTGACTATATCTACACGGTAAATACTATTAATGGAGTAAGCCACCTAGAAAGGGTAACTAAAGAGGATGGCCAGAGGACAGAGATTCAAATCTCAGACTATGTCTCTAGCATTTATAGGGCAGGTGACTTTATAGTAGCAGCCTTAGAGACTTATCAGTCAGCCCAGCTTAATACCTCTATAAACTTTTATGACAGGGATTTAAAGTTGGTAAAAAAATCCATACCAGCCATTTAGGCGTGGGAATTTATCAATTTTTACAATATGTAGACTATCTTTACTTTAGCGTCCCATACAAGGACAATTAGCCTAGCAATAAGTTAGCTAGAATAAACATGAAGACTTGGGAGTTAGAGACCTATGAGCTAGGAGAGAAAACTCCCACCAAATACTCAAGTATGGAGACAGGTTAGTAGTTTCCCACTATGATCCAGTTTTTGCCGAAGGGACCATAATTTCGGTTTTAGATCCAGAATCTGGCAAATATGAAAATTTTTATATAAATAGAAATTTGGATTTTGTAGGTATAAAAGGGGATAGGGTTTATGTCTTTAGTCAGATAAAGTCTACTAGTTTAGTAGGTGAAAGGACATTGAAAAAAAGCTAGCGGGTTGACTGAATGGATAAGGTCTAATAGAATGAAATAGTTGGAGTAGTGTCTTTATTTAGAGCTCTAATATAAAGCCTAGGAAGGGAGAAAAATATGGAATTTGTTTTCGACATGGAAGAGAACAGGGGTAAGTTAGCTGAATTTGAGGAATACATAAGCGAAAAGAGGACTACTAGAGGTGCTCTTATGTCTGTCCTGAACCACGGGCAGAAAGTTTTCGGCTACCTACCAATTGAAGTTCAAGAGTTGATTTCGGAGAAGATGGGGATCCCGCTAGCAGAAATCTACGGGGTAGTTACTTTCTACTCTAACTTTTCATTGGTTCCAAAGGGAGAACACGAAATTGGTGTCTGTATGGGAACCGCTTGCTACGTTAGAGGAGCTGGTAGTGTCCTAGAGGAAATCAACGACCAACTTGGAATCGCGGCAGGTCAGACTACGCCGGATACTAAGTTTTCACTGGTTGCTACCAGATGCGTAGGAGCATGTGGACTTGCACCAGTAGTAAATGTGGGACCAGACGTATATGGTAATGTTTCGGCAGATGAAGTTGAAGCTATTATCGAGAAGTACAGGGACTAGGGGGTAGAAATGGACTTAAAGCAACTACAGGAAATTAAGGAGAGGGTTCTCCCTAAAATGTCGCTTAGGAAGGACATTTGGGCAGACGTACCTTCAGACTACGACAAGCAAATACTTATATGTAATGATACAGGATGTAAGTCTTCAGGGGCTACTCCTTTAATCGAAGTTTTTAGGGAAGAACTGGATAAGAACGGCTTAGACAAAGTGGACTTAAGATGTGTAGGATGTTTCGGACTTTGTGAGGCTGGACCTATTGCAATCGTATATCCAGGTGAAAAGTTTTATGCAAACTTAAAGGCGGAAGACGCTAGAAAGATTGTTGAAGAAGATATTATCGGCGACGAAACCGTTGAAAGACTTATCTATAGAGAAGCTAGGGGCAAGAAGGGTGAAGAGGCTTTAAAGAAGCTAAATGAACTTTCCTTCTACAGGAAGCAAAAGAAGATAGCGACAGGTAACTGTGGGGTAATCGACCCAGACTCTATCGAAGAGTACATAGCAGTTGATGGCTACCTAGCCCTACATAAGGCAGTTAAGGAAATGACCCCTCAGGAAGTGATTGATGTTATCAAGGACTCCCACCTAAGAGGTAGGGGCGGTGGAGGTTTCCCAGCAGGTACTAAGTGGCAATTTACCGCTGACGCTGTAGGTGAAGAAAAGTATGTTGTAGTCAACGCTGACGAAGGGGACCCAGGTGCCTTTATGGATAGGTCTATCCTAGAGGGAGACCCATTCAAAGTTATTGAGGCTATGACTATTGCAGGTTACGCTATTGGTTCAAACAAAGGATTCATTTATATTAGAGCAGAGTATCCTTCAGCTGTTCACAAGCTAGAAAACTCTATCGAATTGGCTACAGAGATGGGCCTATTAGGTGATGATATTATGGGCTCGGGCTTTGATTTCTCTATTGAAATCAGATTAGGAGCAGGAGCTTTCGTATGTGGTGAGGAAATGGCACTTATCGAGTCTATTGAAGGCAAGAGAGGTATACCAAGATCAAAGCCACCATTCCCAGCTAATGAAGGACTATGGGGCAAACCAACCCTAATCAACAACGTTGAGACCTTTGCTAACATTCCACTGATTTTAATCAATGGAGCTGACTGGTTTAAGTCAATTGGTACAGAAAATTCACCAGGAACCAAGGTATTCACCCTAGGTGGAGACATTAAGAGAACGGGTATTATCGAAGTACCTATGGGAACTACCCTAAGAGAGATCATTTTCGAAATCGGTGGAGGAATTATCAGGAACAGAGAGTTTAAGGCTGTTCAAACTGGTGGTCCATCTGGTGGATGTATCACGGCTGAGCACTTAGACACTGGTATCGACTACGACTCACTGACAGCTCTAGGCTCGATGATGGGTTCAGGTGGTATGATCGTAATGGACGAGAACACTTGTATGGTCGACATCTCTAGGTTCTTCTTAGACTTTACCGTAGATGAGTCTTGTGGTAAGTGTACACCTTGTAGAGAGGGTACTAAGAGAATGCTTGAGATGTTAGAAGACATCACCGTAGGTAAGGGAACTCAGGAGACTATTGCTGAACTTGAGCACCTAGGAAAAACTATAAAGGCAACTTCTCTTTGTGGTCTAGGTCAATCAGCTCCAAACCCTGTAATGTCTACGCTGAACTACTTTAGAGAAGAGTACGATAACCACGTTGACAAGGACTGGTGTCAAGCCGGAATTTGTAAGGATCTTGTTTCCTTCTACATCAACGACAACTGTACTGGCTGTACACTATGCGCACTTAAGTGCCCAACCAAGTGTATTGATGGAGTTAAGGACGAATTACACGTAATCAGACAAGATGAGTGTATCCAATGTGGTGACTGCTACATGGCTTGTAACTTTAACGCTGTCGAGAGGAGACCAGCAAATTGGAGACCAGAATAAATATAACCATTAATGGCCAAGAAATTAAGGCCATTCCCGGTGAAAAAATTATAGAAGCAGCCAGGAGAAATGGGATTTATATCCCTTCTCTTTGCTACCTTAAGGAATTGGAAGTCGTGGCCTCCTGCCGTATATGTATGGTAGAGGTTAAGGGCTGGAATGGTCCGATTATGGCTTGTGACACTCCTGTCCAAGAGGGCATGGAAATAGAGACGGAAACCGAAGAGCTTGATGAATATAGAAGAACCCTTATGGACCTACTCCTAGCCAATCACCCTAACGACTGTCTAACCTGTGAAAAGGCGGGCGGTTGTGAGCTTCAGGACATCGCCTATAGGTATGGTGTTAAATTTAAAGAGCATAGCGGAGCTAGAAGAGGATCCGACAAGGGCGGATGGACTGATACTTCAAGCCCATATGTCCTAAGGGATGAGAGCAAGTGTATCCTTTGCGGTAGGTGTGTGAGAAGTTGTGCAGAAGTGGAGACAAGGGCAGTATTGACATTTTCAGAGAGAGGTTTTGATACAACTATCTCAGCTGACGCTGACCAGACTATGGAAGATTCAACCTGTGTATCTTGTAACAGATGTGTTACGGTTTGCCCAGTAGGAGCTTTAATGGACGGAAGGGCTGTGGGTAAGGCCAGGAAGTGGAAGTCATCAGTAAGAGGAGTAAAGTGTAACAGGTGTGACTACGGCTGTAATATGGAAGTAGTCTACGACCAGGGTAAGGCAGTAGCCGTTAAGGCAAGAAGGCCAATCCCAGGCATGAGACCTCTTTGCCTAGAGGGCAGACTTCACACAGAACTAAAGTACTTAGATAAGCCTGATGTTCCCTATGAAAAAGTTGAAAAAGGCGACACCAGGGTATTTGAAGAGACCACTTGGGCTAAGGCTCTTGATTTAGAAGAGATTATGGCTAAAATAGTGGATATAGAAAAGGAGGGCTAAATTGGTTAAAGTAGTTATTAATGGTAAGGACTACGAATTTGAAGAAGGTTTGACCATCCTTGAAGCCTGTAAAGAAATTGGAATTGAAATTCCAACTTTTTGCTATGATGAGAGAATTGCCGCCACATCCTCCTGTAGGATTTGTGTGGTAGAAGAAGTCAATTGGGGCCAGCTGGTGACAGCTTGCTCCATGGCGTTAAGCGATGGAATGAAAATAGAGACAAACAGTGACTGGGTAGTTGAGTCTAGAAAAGAACTCCTTGATCTTCTTTTCTCAAATCATCCTAATGACTGTTTGACCTGCCAGGCTTCAGGTAAATGTAAGCTACAGGATTACTGCTATGAATACGGAGTAACAGACGGTACAATGAGAAGGGAAGGGGATAATGACCTTGAGATTGACGAGACCAACCCTTTCTACACCTTCGACCCCAATAAGTGTATTCTTTGCGGAAAGTGCGTAAGGACTTGTTCTCATCTTCAGGTAACCAACGCAATCACCTACCAGGGCAGAGGTTTTGATACCAAGGTTTCGGCCCCCTTTGACCTAGGTGTAGACAATTCAACTTGTGTATCCTGTGGAAATTGTGTGGCAGTTTGTCCAACAGGAGCATTGATTCCAAGGTCAATCACACCTTACAGACACTGGGAGGTTCAAAAAACCAGGACTACATGCCCATACTGTGCAGTAGGTTGCCAATTAAATCTATTGACAAAGGACGGAGTGGTAGTTGGTGCAGAGCCATATATGGTTGGCGAAGGCAAGGGAGTAGAGCCTAACGACGGTATGCTTTGCGTTAAGGGTAGATTTGCCTACAACTTTATCAACCATCCAGATAGGCTAAGGACTCCACTTATTAAGAGAGACGGTGTTTTTGAAGAAGCCACTTGGGAAGAGGCTCTATCGTTGGTGGCTGAAAAGCTAAGCCAGATTAAAGAAGAGCATGGACCAGATGCAATTGGTGGATTCTCCTGTGCTCGTTCACCTAACGAAGACAACTATATCTTTCAGAAGTTTATTAGAACAGCTATAGGAACCAACAACGTTGACCACTGTGCCCGTGTCTGACACGCTCCTACAGTTGCAGGTCTTGCAACCACACTAGGAAGCGGTGCTATGACAAACAGTATTAAGGAAGTTCTCGATACTGACTGTATGTTTGTAATCGGATCTAACCCGACAGAAGCCCATCCAGTTTTTGGGACGGTCTTTAAAAGGGCTAGGAAAAAGGGAGCCAAGCTAATTGTTGTCGACCCAAGGAGAATTGAGCTGGCAGAGATGGCCGATATCCACCTACAGCTTAAGCCAGGTACAAACATCGCACTAATCAACGCTATTTGTAATGTAATTTACCAAGAGGGACTTTACGACAAGGAATATATCGAAGAAAGAACTGAAAACTTTGAAGAGTTAGTTGAGACTATTAAAGACTATACTCCAGAGTTAGCAGCTGAAATTTGCGGTGTAGATGCAGATGACATCAGAGAAGCAGCTAGAATTTACGCTTCAGCTGATAAGGCTGGTATTTACTACTGCTTAGGTATTACTGAGCATATTACCGGAACTAGAAACGTAATGAGTCTTTCCAATATGGCTATGATGACTGGTAACATTGGAATCGAGTCGGCAGGAGTAAACCCAATCAGGGGCCAGAACAACGTTCAAGGTGCCTGTGACATGGGAGCACTACCTTCAGACCTTCCAGGCTACCAAAAGGTAATCAAGCCAGAGGTTATCGAAAAGTTTGAAGAGGCTTGGGGAACTGAGCTTTCAAGCGAAGTAGGATTGACTACTACAGAGATGTTACCAGGAGCTATTGATGGAGACGTTAAAGCCCTTTACATCTTTGGAGAAGACATTGCTCTTTCTGACCCAGACCTTCAGCACGTTAGGGATGCGCTATCTAGCTTAGAGTTCCTAGTGGTCCAAGAGCTCTTTATGACTCCGACAGCCGAGTTTGCCGACGTAGTTCTGCCAGGAGTATCCTATGCAGAAAAAGACGGAACCTTCACCAACACTGAGAGAAGGGTTAACAGAGTAAGAAGGGCAATCCCACCTCTAAAAGGAACTAGGTTAGACTGGGATATTATTACAGATATATCTAGAAGAATGGGTTACCATATGGAGTACAAGAACTCGGAAGAAATTTTTAACGAGATGGCTTCATTAACCCCATCCTTTGCTGGAATCAGCTATGCAAAGATCGACAAGGTTGGAGTTCAGTGGCCATGTCCAACTCTTGACCACCCAGGAACTAGGTATTTACACAAGGATAATTTTGCAGCAGGCATAGGACTCTTTATGCCTTACAAGAACGTAGAACCAGCAGAAGTTACTGATGAGAAGTACCCATACCTACTAACCACAGGTAGAAACCTTTACCAGTACAACGTAAGGAACATGACCGGTAGAACTGAAGGTATTGAAATAAAAGAGGGAGAATCCTATGTGGAAATGTCTCCAGAACTTGCTAAGGAACTAAATATCGAGCATGGAGAAATTATCGAACTGTCCTCTAGAAGGGGTAGGATAAATACTAGGGCCAGGGTTACCGATGCTCTAAGAGATAATATCCTCTTTATGGCTATGCACTACATTGAAGGTGCGGCCAACGAGCTAACTTCAGCGGCTCTGTGTCCTAATGCCAAGACACCAGAGTATAAGGTTGCTGCAATAAATATAGAAAAAATAGGATAGGTGTTTATATGAATCAAGAATATGAAAAGGTAATTAAATACGCCATGCAGATGGAGATGGATGGACATAACTTCTTTAAGGAGAAATCTAAAATGTTCGAAAATCCAACTACAGCTGATCTTTTTAGGTCATTGGCAGAAATCGAGCTTGAACACTATCATTTCCTAGAAAGTGAGCTTAAGAGATTTAGGGATGACGGTAGCGAATACAAGGTAGACACATCTTTCTTCAAAAAAGAGGGAACTCACAATATCTTCGAAGAAAGGGGAGACCAGGCTAGCTTAGACACCACTTTAATCGAGTCAGATGTACCAGACATTACTATTTTAAGGATGGCTTATCTGATTGAAAGGGATTTTGCTGAATTCTATGAAGAGGCTGCAGAAGCGGTTGAGGACAAAGAGCTGGAAAAGCTATTCCAACAGCTGGCCCAGTGGGAATACAGTCATGAAGATCTCTTTAAAAGAGAGTATATTAGGCTAAGAAAAGAATACATGAACCTTCCTTGGGGAGGTTAAAGAGAGAGCCTGCACCAGCGGGCTTTCACAATGTAAGTTAATTCGAGAACAAGAGACGGCTAAGGGTTAATGTCAAATTTGCTTAAGCTAGATGGCCATAGAATATGGACATCTAGCATCATTTAGGCCTATTGCCTAGAGACCAGTCCTTTTAGATAATGTGTACAGGAGAAGATATGTTAGGAATTATCAGCGATACTCACGGTAGTGTGAAGGATTTTTATAGGGCTTTGGAGATTTTTAAGGCTAAAGGAGTAAGTCATATTCTTCATATGGGAGATGTGCTTTACCATGGTGCAAGAAATCCCCTGCCTGAAAGTTATAATCCTAAGGAAATGGCAGAGACTATTGCAAATATGAAAGAGATGACTTTTATTAAGGGCAACTGTGACTCAGAAGTAGATGAAATGGTAACTGACAAGGATATTTCCCAGCCTATCCTGGTCTTAGAAAGGGAAGGCTACAAGTTTTTCTGTATCCATGGACACCAGGGAAGCGAAGATGATCTGGTTCAAATGGCGATAAATAACAATTGTGACGCCTTGATATATGGCCATAGCCACATAAAGAGACTTAAAGACAAAGAAATTGCAGTGGTGAACCCGGGGAGTACCACCTTCCCAAAGGACAACTTAAAATCCATTGTCACCTACTCAGATGGTGTGTTTGAATTAATCGAACTAGAATCTGGGAAAACTATCGACAGCCTAAAACTTTAAATTTGGAAGGATTCTACGCGTTTCTTTCAGATATAGGCTGGCTTTGACACTGGTCAATGGAAATTGCTTTTTTGTGAAAACGCTTTTCTTATTGACCTTTTCAAATGTTAAGTGCTATAATATACCTAATCTCAATAGAGATAAGAATAGGGGGAAAAAGAAAATATGAAAAGAATAATTGCTTTAATGTTAGTAGCTCTAATGCTTCTACCAGTCCTAGCAGCATGTGGTGATACTCAGACTGCTACCACTGGTGGCGAAGGCGACTATGTTATAGGTATTGTAACTGGTACTGTTTCTCAAGGTGAAGAAGAGTTCAGGGCAGCTGAAAACATGGTAGCTAAGTATGGACCAGATAAGATTAAGCACATTACATACCCGGACAAGTTTGCCCAGGAAACTGAGACCACTGTTTCACAGGTTTCATCGCTGGCTTCTGATCCAAATGTAAAAGTTATTGTCTTTAACCAAGCGGTTCAAGGTGCAGCAGCATCTATCGATAAGGTTAAAGAGACCAGAGATGACG
>CAZFXW010000003.1:22522-30462 GCA_964523385.1 uncultured Peptoniphilaceae bacterium
TCTATCCATGAAGACCCAGATACGGTTATTCCAAGGGCAGATATCCTTATGGACGTTGACCAGCTGACAAGGGCAGAGGCTATCATAAAGAGATCAGCGGAGATGGGTGCTAAAACCTTTATCCACTACTCTTTCCCAAGGCACATGGCTATCGAGCTTCTAGCAGCTAGAAGAGATATGTTTAAGCAAGTTGCTGAAGAGGTAGGAATGGAGTTTGTAGAAGTAGACGCTCCAGACCCAACAGGAGATGCTGGTGTACCAGGAGCTCAGCAGTTTATTATGGAAGACGTACCTAGACAAGTTGAGAAGTACGGTAAAGACACAGCTTTCTTCAGTACCAACTGCGGTATGATGGAGCCACTAATTAAGCAGACTCTTGCAACGGGAGCAATCTTCCCAGAGCAGTGCTGTCCATCACCATACCACGCTTACCCAGGTGCACTTGGAATCGAGATTCCAGAAGATAAAGCTGGGGACGATGCTTACGTTTCTGAACAAATCAGACAAAAAATCAAAGAGGCAGGCGGAGAAGGAAGATTCAGTACTTGGTCAGCACCAGCTAACCCAACTATGATTGAAGCTGGCGTTATGTACGGAATGGAATTTGCTGAAGGAAAAGTAGGAAGAAAAGATATAGAGAGAATGGAAGAGCTGTTACTAGAATCAACTGGTGACCCAAATATGACTTTCCAACTTTACAAAGATTCTGATAACTTTATCCTATTCACAATCGGATCACAAGAATTCTAAGAGTTTAATAATAAGTCTGGGGTTTTCTCCTTTGAGAATCTCCAGACTTTTTCTATTCAAGGAGGGAAGATGAGTGTATTAAAATTAAGCGGAGTAGGTAAGAATTACTTCGGCAATCAGGTTCTAGAAGGAGTTGACCTAGAGCTTGAAAGGGGAGAAATCCATGGGCTCATTGGAGAAAATGGAGCCGGCAAATCCACTCTAATGAACATAATTTACGGCATGGGAGTAATCCACGATACAGGTGGTTACGATGGTGAAATGTTAATCGATGGAGAGCCATACAAGCCAAGAACCCCTATGGAAGCAATGAATGCTGGTGTAGGTATGGTTCATCAGGAGTTTATGTTAATACCTGGTTTTACTATAACCGAAAATGTAAAGTTAAACAGGGAAAATACTAAGCCAAATCTGGCTAGCAAAGTTTTTGGAAAGACTTTAGAGAGTTTAGACTTTGCCGAGATGGAAAAGGATGCATCCGAGGCCTTTGGCAAGTTAAACTTAGATATAGATATTAATCAAGTAGTAGAGGGCCTGCCGGTTGGCTACAAGCAATTTGTAGAGATTGCAAGGGAAATTGATAAGGATCAAATGAAGGTCTTAATCGTAGATGAGCCGACGGCCGTGCTTACAGAGTCAGAAGCCGAATACTTTTTAGAGGTTTTGACCAAGCTTTCAAAGCTAGGTATAGCGATTCTCTTTATCACCCATAGGCTTGAGGAAATCAAGGAAGTTACGGACAGGATTACCATCCTTAGAGACGGGAAACTTATCAAGACATTGCCAACATCAGAGATGAGCGTTGAAGAAATGGCAGCTAAGATGGTAGGCAGGGATGTAGAGATTACGGCAGCAGGTAAGAGAGAATTGCCAGAAGATGATAATTACGCTATTGAGGTCAAAGATCTGAATGTCAGCATGACTGGAGAGATGGTTAGGGGTATCGACCTAAAAGTAAGAAAGGGAGAAATCCTTGGTATTGGAGGCTTGGCTGGCCAGGGGAAGATAGGCATAGCCAACGGAATTATCGGTCTCTATCCAGCTACAGGTTCGATTAAGATTCATGGCAAGGAAATGCCCCTAAACGATATGAAAGCCATGTTAGATGAAGGAGTTGCCTTCTTGTCTGAAGATAGAAGAGGGGTAGGGCTTCTGCTTGATGAATCAATAGGATTAAATATTGCCTACACGGCCATGGAAGTTAATGATGAATTTCTCAGCAAAGTTGGGCCCATTAGAATGGTTAAAAGATCTGATATCAGGGAAAATGCCTTAGATATGATTGAAAGGCTAGATATTAGATGTAGAGGACCGGAGCAACATCCAAGGGCCCTAAGTGGTGGAAACCAACAGAAGGTTTGTATTGCTAGGGCTTTAACCTTTAAGCCAGATATCCTAATGGTATCTGAGCCTACAAGGGGTATAGACATAGGTGCTAAAAACCTGGTTATGGATACCCTGTTAGAGCTTAACAGAAACCAAGGTGTTACCATTATTATGACTAGCAGTGAGCTGGCCGAGCTTAGGCAAATTTCAGACAGGATTGCTATAGTAGCGGAAGGTAAGATTGCCACAATCCTACCACCTGATGCGGACGATACGGAATTCGGTCTAGCTATGGCTGGAGCCATAGGAGGGGAGAAGGAGTAATGGAAAGATTAAAGGAATTTTATAAAAATGTCGGGTTTCCAAGGATATTTATAACCTTAGCCCTCCTTGCCTTTATCCTGGCAGCGGCTAGTTTAAATATATCCATACCGGAACTTGTTACTGATATTATATTAAGATTTGGTATGAATGCTATTCTAGTACTTGCTATGGTGCCTTCGGTCCAAGCTGGTATTGGAGTAAACCTAAACTTGGCTCTGGGAGTAATCTTTGGGCTTATAGGCTCATTGATTTCAATGGAGTACGGAGGCAAGGGAATGAACGGCCTTATACTGGCTATGGTAATCGCCATACCGGCAGCTATTATTGGTGGATTCTTGTATGGAATGCTTTTAAATAGGATTAAGGGCCAGGAGATGACGGTAGGAAACTACTTTGGATTTTCTATAGTATCCCTTATGTGTATATTTTGGTTGATTGCACCCTTTAAAAATCCTGCTTTGGTTTGGGCCATGGGCGGAACTGGGTTAAGGGTAACCCTAACAATGGAAGATTCCTTTGGTGGAGTCTTAAATAGATTAGGTGCCTTTAATATTGGGGGAATAACTGTTCCAACTGGGATTTTACTTTTCTTCGCAGTTTGTGCCCTTTTAGTCTACTGGTTTACTAACACTAAGACCGGGACAGCTATGAGGGTTTCTGGAGAAAATGAAAGATTTGCCCTATCCAACGGATTAGAGGTAAATAAATACAGAATTTTAGGAACTGTCCTATCGACAGTCTTAGCAGCTATTGGAATTATAGTTTATTCCCAGGCCTTTGGATTTCTTCAGCTTTATAATGCACCCCTATATGTGGCCATGCCAGCAGCAGCTTCTATCCTTATAGGAGGAGCTAGCCTACAGAGAGCTAAGATTTCCCATGTAATTGTCGGGACCCTATTATTCCAGGGCCTCTTAGTTGTAGCCTTACCGGTTATTAACGTTATATCCGACGGGTCTATGGCTGAAATTATTAGGATTTCCTTATCTAACGGAATTATCCTATACGCATTAACTAGAAAGGACGGTGCCCACGCATGATAGTACCTGTAGTATTTATGGTAATATGTGCCATTGGCTATTATTTTTCAGGACTAACTTTAAATTTCCTAACTACAGAGATGATCTTTAGACTCTCGAGGAACCTGATATTAGTAGCTTCATTGATTATTCCGGTAACCACTGGGATGGGTCTAAACTTCGGTATAGTAATCGGAGCTATGGCAGGGCAGATTGGCCTGTTTATCGTTCTTAACTATGCAGTTGGTGGTATGGCAGGCATTCTACTGGCCATGCTCATATCTGTACCTTTCTCGATAATCTTTGGATACTTTGTTGGGATTGTTCTCAACAGGGCCAAGGGTAGGGAAATGATAACCTCGATGATTCTAGGCTTTTTTGCCAATGGAATCTACCAGCTCTTTTTCATTATTCTAGCTGGAAGGCTTATACCCTTTAAGCCTCACATGCTCATGGACCAAGGAGCAGGGGTGAAGAACACCATAGACTTAATCTCTATGAGAAAGTCCTTTGACCACCTGTTTTTCGGAAGTTTCACCAAGCTTCCAATTATGCCTTTGATTTTTGCAGCTCTAGTATTTATCTTCTTACAATTCTTCTTTAGAACAAAGTTGGGTCAGGAGATGAGAGCAGTAGGTCAAGACATGGAAATTGCAGAAGTGTCAGGGATTAATGTTGATAAGACTAGGCTTAAATCAATAATAATGTCGACAGTTTTGGCTGGATGGGGTCAAATTCTCTTCCTTCAGAATATAGGAACATTAAACACCTACTCTAACCATGAGCAGGTTGGTCTTTTTGCTGTAGCTGCTCTTCTAATAGGAGGGGCAACTGTAGATAAGGCTACTTGGAAGGAAGCTCTTTTGGGAACCTTCCTCTTCCACTTGCTTTTCGTAGTTTCTCCTCTAGCTGGTCAAAACCTAATGGGGGATGCCCAGATAGGTGAGTACTTTAGAGTGTTTGTGGCCTACGGAGTTATCGGCTTTGCGCTAATCCTCCACGCCTTCCAACAAAGAAGGGCTGTAGAGAGGGAGATGCTGCTAGGAGAAGATATTTAAAAATATATAAGAAGCGCCCTTCGGGGTGCTTTTTATTGATTAGATAATTGGATGAACTTATTATCTGACTCATGATATAATAAAGCAGAGTGTCAGTGGGAAATCCTTTTAACCTTTAGGGATTTCTTAATTATTATTACAAAGGAGTGTTAATGTGTTAGTTGATTTATTTTTTGATGGTGGATTTTTATTAGGTAAAGAATATGGAGATAAGGAAGCCCTATTAAAAGATGTTTACGATGCTTTTCTAGCCACAGAGGCTGTCTTAGCTGAGTCAGCCCTAGAAGGCTCATTAAACAGATGGGCTGAAGGCTGTGCTGAAGAGTTTGCTTCATCTGTAGCGCTTATCCATGGAACCACTTATGCTGTAGAATATCCACAAATCGTCGTTGCTACTATAAAAGATGGACTAGATTTAGGAGCGGGGGACGGCTCCCCATCAAAGCTCGTCTTAGTTTACGCTTCTCCAGAAAAAGATAAGGCAGAGTACGAGGCCCATGTAGAAGCTCTAAGAACTATTTTAGACGATGAAATTTTTGTTGAGGACTTAGTGGCATCGAAGACTCAGGAAGATTTTTCTAAGCTTTTTGGACTAAAGGACGTAAGAACAGCTAGCGATTTTAAAGATTTAGATACTAGTATCTTAAGTGCTAACGGCATCTTTATTCACGAAAGCATTGGAGAGCCTCATGCAGCCATTGAGAAAATGGTTCAGGATATGGTTGAAGCTGAGGCTGTTATTGCAGAAACTGCCTTTAGGGGAACTGTTTGGAATTGGATTTTCGAAGAAATTGAAAAGCTACCAAGCCAAGCAGTACTAGTTCAAGGTCAAGGCTGGCCAGTAAAAGAGCCAAGGGTTTCTATCCTAACACTAGAAGAGCCTATCGTATTTAGGGAGGGAGAGGAAAACCTACTTAGAATGATAATCCTAGTAGCCCTTCCACTAGAAGTAGACCAAGAGGTTAAAGAGACAGCTGCTAGCCTGGTTAAAATTACCAGAGATGTAGACTTTATTCAGGAACTAGTAGAAATCAAAGACAAGGAAGAACTACTTGAAGAGGTATTAAATAGACTATAATAGGGGTGGGCCGTGCTTAGAGACTATATTTCAAAAGAAGGAATTCTTTTAAATGAAAAAGTGGCTACTAAGGAAGAAGCTGTAGAGGCCCTTATTAAAAAGATGGCAGATCTAGGAGGAGTCTCGGATATTGACTCCTTCAGGGAGGCTGTTTGGTTTAGAGAAAGCCAGGGGACAACAGGGGTAGGTCATGGGATTGCAATTCCCCATGGAAAGTCCTCTGGCATTTCCATGCCAAAAATCACTGCCATGCTAGTACCAGATGGAATCGATTTTGAATCCCTAGATGGAGAACCGGTCTATCTGATTTTTCTTATAGGAGTGCCAGAAGACCACAATGAAGAATACTTAAAAATACTTGCAAATCTTTCAGGAAGGTTGGGCCGTGAAGAAGTTGTCCAAGCCCTTATCAAGGCAAGAGATGAAGAGGATTTTATAGGAATTCTTGAGGGAGAAGAGGAGGCAGATGGGCTTGTAGAAGAGGAGCCATTTATACTGGCGGTCACCTCTTGTCCTACAGGGGTAGCCCATACTTATATGGGAGCAGCTAGCTTGAAAGATGCTGCTTCAGAGATGGGAATTGCCATCAAGGTAGAGACCCAGGGGGCTGGTGGTGCTAAGGATATCTTTACAGAAAAGGATATTGACCAAGCTGAAATGGTTATCATTGCTGCAAGTGTAGATGTAGATCTTGATAGGTTTAAGGGCAAAAGAGTGCTCTTTTGTCCAGTAGCTGACGCCATTCATAGGCCCAAGGACATTCTTAGGGAAAGCCTTTCGGGAGATTTAAGGATTTTAAAGGAAGAGAAAACCTCTTTTAAGGATTTGATATACAAGTCTCTGATGGAAGGGGTTTCCAAGATGCTACCCTTTGCCATAGGCGGGGGTATGCTCATAGCCCTGTCCTTTATAATGGAGAACCTAGGTCTGGTTGGCTATGATTTCGTCATGTCAATAGGGACTATGGCCATGTCCTTTATGGTGCCCATGATGGCAGGTTCAATAGCAAAGACTATAGGAGACAAGCCAGCCTTTATGCTAGGGGTTGTGGGAGGTTTTGCAGCTAATTTCTATGCCATGGGCTTTATCGGAGGAATAATCCTAGGAGTTTTTAGTGGCTATATCCTAAGGGCGCTGGCTAAGATTAAACTTGCACAGATTCTTAAGAGCTTAGAGACAACTCTTATATATCCAGTCCTAGGATTGGGACTTTTGGCCCTAGGCATCTACTTTTTAAAGTTGCCCTTGGCCTTTCTTAATAACTTTGTCGAGTCGAGACTGGCAAATATGGGAGAAAACTCTATGTTGTTGACAGGGCTTGTCCTAGGCACCATGATGAGTGTGGATATGGGAGGGCCTATCAACAAGGCGGCCTATCTCTTTGCAACATCTTCTCTTGTGGGAGGTCCGTCTGTTTTTATGGCTTCCTCCATGGTGGGGGGGATGGTACCACCATTGGTTGTAGGATTTGTCAGTCTCTTTATACCTAGGTTTTTTACTGGGGAAGAGCGGGGAGCGGGGCTGAGTAATTTTATAACCTCCATGACCTTTGTTACTGAAACCGCCATTCCCTTTGTGGCTAAGTATCCTAAAGCTTTCTTTCCAGGCTGCTTGATAGGATCGGGAGTGGGGGGAATGTTGGCGGCTTACTTTAGGGCTTCCCTACCAGTTCCTCACGGTGGCATCTTTGCCGTTTTAGTTGCAGAGAAGCCTTTAACATTTGTCTTTTCATTGGTTGTCGGAGGATTATTGGGTGCTTTAGTGTCAGCTTTTCTACTCTATAGGTACTATGGGAAATTAGATGAAAAAAAAGACCAGGCATTATAGCCTGGTCTTTTTTTGTTAACTTTTATAGGCCTGCCAGCCTTTTTCAGTGATTATTATTTCCTTGGCTGTTGAACCAGTTTTAAAACAAACTGAACTACAGCTCTCACATCTATTAGGAGGACATATATTTGATTCTTCTACATAGTCTAGGTCTATCAATTGCTGATAGAGCATCTGAACCATACCTAGGCTTATGTTCTTTTTCTTGGCATATAGATCTGGAGAGTAACTCCTGTTTTCTATAATAAAAATCAATAGGTCACTCAACATCTAAGCAAACCCCAAAAGTAGGCCAAGCTGGTAGACTAAAACTGCAGCGACATAGGCGATAATAAAAGTTCCTACTGCCATATAGAGCATCCATTTTATAGATCCAGTTTCTTTCTTCACCGTTGCAAGTACAGCAACACAAGGTGTGTAGAGTAGGGTTAGGACCATATAGGCCACTGCTGAAAGTGGAGTAAAATTAGCTCTAATAGCTTCAACTAGTTGGCCTTCTTGTGAAGCTCCGGCATAGAGCATGCCTAGGCTAGCTACAACAGCTTCCTTAGCAGGTAT
>CAZFXW010000003.1:30472-41448 GCA_964523385.1 uncultured Peptoniphilaceae bacterium
CTTATGAGGGGGAGATGAACGCATAATTACCCCTTTAAAATCCTTCATGGTTTCAATCTTCTTATTTGTCATAAACGCATATCGACTTTCTGCCGCCGTGCGCCCTAGGAAATGGCAGCTCAGGTATTCCTGAGATAATTGCAACAGCTGCCTCCCAATTCCCACTACCCATAGGGCTAAAGATAGGGGCAAGGGCTCTGCCGATTATTCCAAGTACCGATGCTTGGGAGTAGGCTTGGGCTGAAAGGGGTAGATTGGCCAGCAGATATAAAAGTGCGATAACCAAGGTGATTATTGTGGTAGCCCTTTTTACAAAAGACACCACGTTGTCCCACATAGTTCTCAATACATTTGACGCTATAGGCTTTCTATATGGTGGTAGTTCCATTATAAATTCTGATGTCTGGCCTTTAAATACAGTTGAGCTGAGAATTTTTGCACTTATTAAGGCTAGTATAAAGCCAACTGTGTAGAGTCCAAACATGACTAGGCCCCCTTGTTTAGGGAAGAAGGCTGCGCTAAATATAGCATAAACTGGAATCTTAGCTCCACAGGACATAAAAGGGTTAATTAAAATTGCAATCATCCTGTCAGCGCGGTTATCTAACATCCTCGTGGCCATAACACCAGGGACATTGCATCCAAAGCCGATAATCATGGATATAATGGACTTTCCTTGGAGGCCAAACTTCCTCATCCAATAGTCCATAACATAGGCTACTCTTGCCATATAGCCTACATCTTCTAAAAAGCTGAGTAGGGCGAAGAGGATCAGGATAATTGGAATAAATTCTAGGATGGTAGCCACGCCGGCCAAAAGGCCATCTAAAATAAATCCCGAAATAAATGGGCTAACTCCAGCTGCTGCTAGTTTTACTGCACTCCAGCTCTGGAAAGAGTCAATCCAGCCTTCAATAAAACCACCTAGCAAGTCTTCTCCTATAAAAAATGTGAGTTGGAAGACTAAAAGCATGGTTGCCGCAAAGATAGGAATTCCCCAGTACTTGTTGGTTGTAATCTTATCTAGCCTTTGACTAAGGCTGTCCCTCGGAAATTCGGGTAGGGAAAGATTCCTTAAAACTATTCTGTGAATATGTTCGTACTTTTTGTCTATAATATCTAACTGCCTGCTAGTTTTTTCCTCTAATAGGTAGTCTATCTTTTTTTGAAAATCTGAGTCCTCACTTAAAGTCCCAAAATTTCTGGTAGCAAGGATTAGATTTTTGTCAACTTCTGCATATTTAATGGCTAACCACCTGCTAGGATAGCCGGTATGGTGTTGAATAAATTTATTCTCAAGCCAATCGATAAGGTTATTCTCATCCCCATAGTCAACTTTAGTAGGATTTTGCTCTTCCTCTAGGGCTAGGCTTATAGCATTTTTTAATTCTTCTAGGCCCTTTTTCTTAGAGGCGGTAATAGGCACGACAGGCACTCCCAAGTCTTTAGCAAGATTTACCAAGTCAAAATCTAGGCCTATCTTACTAGCTTCATCCATCATATTTAAGGCTAGAACCATCTTGACCCCCATCTCCTGAATTTGGGTAGCTAAATATAGGTTTCTTTCCAAATTGGTGGCGTCGACTACATCGATTACTAAATCTGGATGACCTTCAGCAATATAATCCATTGCCACTCTTTCATCTTCGGAATTGGCTGAAAGGCTGTAGGTTCCTGGTAGGTCTATTATCCTATAGCTCTTGTCCTTGTGTATATATTTACCTTCTTTTTTTCCAACAGTAACACCAGGCCAGTTACCAGTTTTTTGGTTAGAGCCAGTAAGGCCGTTAAAGAGGGTAGTTTTTCCTATATTGGGATTTCCTATTAATCCGATTTCGTACATGGCTCAATCCTCTCAACTTTTATATTTTTACCTATCTCTCTGCCCAAGGCTATAACAGCTCCATGAACCAGGATCAGTAGAGGGCTTTGTCCATCATTTTTTTCGATTTTTATATTAGCTCGGCTGTGCAAGCCAATTTCAAAAAGTCTACGAGTGGTGTCTGGGCTTTCGTCTATGGATTTGACCAAGAACCTCTCTCCGCCTTTTCCACTTATTAAGTTCATATCTACTCCTTTTTATAATTGATAATTATTATCATTATGATTATATCCTAGGAAAAACAAAAAGGTCAATTACTTTGAAATAATTAAAATTTTAAGGTATTATAAAGAGCAGGTATAAAATTATTTTTGTATATCGTTAGTTCAGAGGAGGACATTGTGGTAAAGATAGGATTGTTAATTGGGCTTTTGTTTTTGACAGCTTGTAATATTACGGAGGATTTTGATAGGGAAGAAAGGCCCGAGGATTTTTCGGTTACAGAGGTAGCAATTGAAGAACTAGTTCAAACCCATCCGGATATGAGTGAAAGGCAAAAGGAGATTCAAGAATCGGAAACAGCTAAGCCACAGGTTGGAAGCCTAGGTGCTGAAGATGATATGTGGTATGTCTCGACATCTGAACTAAATGTAAGAAGCTCACCTTCAGCTGAAGGTGAGCTTCTTGGTAAAGTTTTCATGGGAGACAAGATTAAAGAATTAGGAAATGAAGAAGATGGCCAGTGGATTAAGTTTGATTTTGAAGGCACAGAGGGTTTTGTTAGTGCCGAGTACTTATCTAGACAGATGACTGCCAAGCCCATCGCCCAGTACAGAAGTGTAGTTTATTCCGTCAATGTTAGGACTGAACCTAGTGAAGATGGGGATATTATTGGAGAACTAGGATATTTTCAAGTTTTTGACGTTCATGAGATTATAAACGCAGAAGATACTAACACTTGGTTAAAGATTACAAATCCAGAAACTTCGGAAATAGGTTATGTCCTTTCCAATTACTGTGTAGAATTGGATTGATAGGAGTTTAAATGTTAAAAAAAGACGAAGTTTTTGAAGAACTTAAGAATAGAATATTGAGGTTAGAGTATGAGCCAGGCCTAATCCTCAGTGAAACCGAGCTGGCCGAAGATTTAGGGGTATCTAGAACCCCTATACGTCACGCCTTTCAAAAGCTAGAGCTTCACAAGCTTTTAACCGTAGTCCCTAGATACGGAACCCAAGTGTCTCAGATTGACTTTATGAGCATGAAGGCCCTATTTGAGGTAGATATGGTTTTGGATCCCTTTGCCACTAGGTTGGCTACGGAAAAGTTAACCGATGAGGAAATCGATAAGCTTCAAGAGATTGTCGACAGGCTAGTCAGCTATGATATGGATACCCAATACAAGGAAGCTATCATAGATGACCAGAATTTCCACGACATAATCCTAGAAGCGACCAAGAACATTTGGCTTCAAGAGACTCTTGAAGGCATGCACTACCATTCGGAAAGGCTGTGGCATTACTGTGATACATTTTTCCAAGAGTCAGATATTTTCCACGACACCCTAGGTAAGATAGTTAAAGCTATCAAGCAAAGGGACGGAGACTTGGCAGCCCAGTATGCAAAGGAACATATTGAAAAATTTGTGGACAAGATAAGGGTTACCTTGTTATAGTAGTAGAAGTGTCTATTCGATCCATTAAAAGGACATAGTGTTAGCAAAGAACTAACATTGTGTCCTTTTTTTATCATTTATCGAAAACACATAGAAGTATTTCCGAAAACCACTTGAAATACTAATGGAAAACATATATAATACCACTTAGAGAAAGGAAAATCTTAAGATGAAAATCACAGTAATCACAAACAACCAAAGAGTGTCAGGGGATTTTGAAATCCTATGGGTAGATGGTTCTTTCCGAGATGTTCTCATCAAGGCAAGGGACATGGTCTACTCGGGTCATAACCTCTTGGCATCTCCGCTTCCAGCTAGCATCAGGGGTATGTACTCACCGGTCAGATCTATTATAGTAGGTTCTGAGGCAGGGAGTCCAGCGACGATGGAAATGGAAATGATTGGAGATTCCATAGAAAAATATGACTTAATTCTGGGAGAGAGGAACGTCGATTACTCTAACCAAGAGGGTTACGAGATTATCGATGCGGAGCTCCTAAAAAGCGCATTAGAAGAATTAAAGCGAGAAGAATTTTACAAGGGGTGAATTTATTGAGACTAGAGTTAAAGAAAGTCAAAATTGAAGATATTCAATTTGGCGACGAAATGAAGGTCGAAAACGGCGTGCTTTACGTAAACAAGGACGCTGTAGTTGAAGAAGTGATGCAAGTTCCTGGTATTACAGGTGTTAAGTTAGACATCGCAAGACCAGGCGAAAAGGTAAGGATTATTCCTGTAAAGGACGTAATCGAGCCAAGAGTTAAGGTAGAGGGAGACGTTACAGGATTCCCAGGAGTAACAACTGATCCAGGAGTAGCTGGAGATGGAGTAGTACACGTATTAGACGGTGCTGCTATCGTTACAATTGGAGATCAAGTAGGATTCCAAGAGGGAATTATTGACATGTGGGGAGAGGGAGCAAAGTGGACTCCATTTTCACAAACATTCAATATCGTAATGGATCTTTCAGTAGAAGATGACATTACTCCTCACAATCACGAAGAGGCAGTTAGAATCGCAGGCTTAAAGGCTTCACAAATCGTTGGAGAAGCTGGAAGAGACGCTGCAATCGCAGAAACAGAAGTTTACGAGAAGGGTTCAATTGCTGAAGAAACTGAGAAGTACCCAGATCTACCAAAGGTAAGCTACGTAGAAATGCTTATCACTCAAGGTCTACTTCACGACGGTTATGTATATGGTGTTAATGCACAGGAAATCCTACCAGCTCTACTTCATCCAAACGAAGAGCTTGATGGAGCGGTTATCTCTGGTAACTGTGTAGCTGCTTGTGACAAAATTACTACCTACCAACACCAAAACAACCCAGTAATTAAAGATCTTTACGCTAGACATGGAAAAGACATTAACTTCCTAGGAGTTATTATCTCTCCAGAGTTAACTACTTTAAGTGGTAAATTCAGAACAACTGCTTACACTGCAAACCTAGTAAAGCAAATCGGTTCAGACGGTGTTATCATCTCTGAAGAAGGTTACGGAAACCCAGACTCAGACTTAGTTATGATCTGTAGAATGTGCGAGCAAGCAGGTATCAAGTCTGTTCTAATCACTGACGAGTGTTCAGGATGGGATGGAATGAGCCAGCCGCTAACAGACGCAGCTGAAGAAGCTGTAGCTGTAATTTCAACAGGTAACGTATCTCACGTAATCGAACTAGAAAAAGCTGACGTTGTTCTTGCAAACATCGCAGGTGGATGGGCTGGAGCATACAATGAGGAAGACGGAACGATGAAGTGTGAGTTAAACGCTGTTATCGGATCTACTTCTGAAATTGGTTACCACAACGCAACTGTAGAACTCTACTAAAGGGAGGAACTATATAATATGAAAATTCTTTACTATTTAAACCAGTTCTTCGGCCAAATCGGTGGAGAAGAAATGGCTCACGTCAAGCCAGAGTACATTGAAGGTACAAAAGGACCAGCAATGGGCTTTGAAGGACAATTAGACGGAGCTAAAGTCGCAGGTACAATTATCTGTGGAGACAACTTCTTTAACGAGCACAACGAAGAAGCACTAGCTTTCTTAGAGGAAGTTTATGAAAAAGAAAAGCCAGAGCTAGTAGTAGCTGGACCAGCTTTTAACGCTGGTAGATACGGAATGGCTTGTGCAGGAGTTGCTAAGTTCTTTGATGAAAAAGGAGTTCCTGTAATCACTGGAATGTACGAGGAAAACCCAGGACTAGATATTGCTAAGAAGCACGCTTACGTAGTGCCAACTACTGACGCAGCTTCAGGAATGGGTAAAGCTCTTCCAGTGTACGCAGCAATTGCTAACAAAATCATCGCTGGCGAGTCAGTAAGACCAGACGAAGATGGCTACTTCCCACAAGGAAAGAGACTTACTGTCCTATCAGACAAGAGAGGCTCAACGAGAGCTGTTGAAATGTTAGTGGCTAGACTAAATGATGAAGAGTTCGAAACTGAGCTTCCAATGCCAGAATTCGACAAGGTTGACCCAGCAGATGCTATCAAGGATCTTGCTCATGCTACAATTGCACTAGTTACAAGTGGTGGAATCGTGCCAACAGGTAACCCAGATCATATCCAGTCAGCTTCAGCTCAAAAGTGGGGCAAGTACTCAGTTGCGGACGTAGATGAGCTTAAGGGTGGATACTACACTGTTCACGGTGGATATGACCCAGTTTACGCTAACGAAATCCCAGACAGAGTTGCTCCATTAGATATGATGAAGAAGTTAGAAAAGGAAGGCGTAATCGGAAAAGTTTACGACTACTTCTATACAACTACTGGAACTGGTACTTCAGTTGAAAACTCAGAGAAATTCGGTAGAGAAATTGGACAAGAGCTAAAGGACGCAGGAGTTGACGGAGTAATCCTGACTTCTACGTGAGGTACTTGTACACGTTGCGGAGCAACGATGGTTAAGGAAATCGAAAGATTCGGTATCCCAATTGTACACATGGCTACAATCACTACAATTTCTGAGTCTGTAGGAGCTAATAGAATCGTTCCAACAGTAGCGATTCCATACCCAGTAGGAGATCCGACTAAGCCGGAAGCTGAGGAAGCTGCGATCAGAGAAGACCTAGTAGAAAGAGCAGTCAAGTCACTAGGAACTGAGATTGAAGAAGCTACACACTTCTAATAGATTAATTTAATAAATAGCCTACCCAAGAGGAGTTGACTCGAACCTTCCTGGACCTCTTGGGTATGGTCTATCCAGATCAAGAAAAATTAGCTAACCGCGTAAAGCTAGAGAAACTTATTTGGAATATAAACAGCCGAGGGTAAAAATTATTTTAAACTTCCTAAATATAAGCCCCGGCTGTTTTTTTTATACTTTTTTATTTAGGTAATATAAGGACTCGTATCTTATATTTACAAACTGAATTCAAAGATTTGAAATAGGAAAGCGATATTAAGGAGAATATGATGGCTGATAAGAGAGCGACATTTTCTAACAGGTTTTCATTTATCATGGCTCAGGCAGGTTTTGCCATAGGCCTTGGAAATATATGGAGGTTTCCATATTTAGTAGGTACAGAAGGTGGCGGTGCCTTTGTACTAATATACCTGGCAATATGTCTGCTAATTGGAATACCGCTGTTTACAATGGAAATAACCCTAGGGCGTAAGGCTAGATCATCGCCAATAAAGGGAATGAGGAAGATTGAAGGTAAAGGAAGCATCTGGAACTCCTTTGGATGGTTTTCAGTCCTTGCTGCATTTTTTATACTTACATATTACATCCAGATAATGGGTTGGCTACTCTATTACTTTGTGCAAAGTTTAAGTGGAGGGCTAGCAGGTTTAACCGACGCAGGTTATGAGGCAGCCTTTACAGGATTTACAGGCAATCCGACTTCAGTGGTAATTTTCACCCTAGTTTGCTTGGTTACTATTGGTATAGTCCAGCAAAGAGGACTAGCAGGAGGCATAGAGAAGGTCTGTAACGTCCTTCTGCCAACTCTGATAATTATGCTTGTTATTCTAGCTATTAGGTCCCTAACCTTACCTGGGGCAATTGAAGGGGTTAAGTGGTATCTGACTCCAGACTTTTCTGTAGTTACACCCAATACCTTTCTAAGAGCCTTAGGCCAATCCTTCTTCTCTATAGGGATAGCCTCAGGAGGTGGATTTGTCTATGGGTCCTATTTAGATGACGACACTAACATACCTGCAGATGGATTGTTGGTAGTTGCAACTGATACGTCAGCAGCCCTATTATCGGGACTGGTAATGTTCCCAGCTATTTTTGCTATGGGACTTGAGCCTGGTCAAGGGCCTCAGTTACTATTTGTAACTATGTCTAATTTATTTGACAAGATACCAGGAGGACAGTTTTTCGGAGCTGCTTTCTATCTGCTGATATTATTTGCAGCCCTAACTTCATCCATAGGCTATTACGAACCAGTAGTAACATCTTTAGAGGATTTACTAAAGTGGGGGAGGACAAAGGCAACTTGGATAGGTTTGGCGATAATCTTTATCGTTGGTCTTCCGACTATTATGGCCCATGGGCCTTGGGCTGATAAGATGATTTTTGGAATGAACTTTTTCGACTTTGATGACTTTCTTTCTGGAAATATATTAATGCCTCTAGGAGCCATATCAATATCCCTATATACAATCTTCCGATGGACTTTTGCTAAGTTCCAAGAGGAAGCTAATGCAAATACAGTGAACTTTAGGGTATCTAACTACTGGAAACCTCTGGTAGTTGGTTTAATTCCAATTTCACTGATAATTATCTTTATAACAGGAATATTTTTCTAAGCCTAACCCCTGGGAAACCAGGGGTTTAATCTTGAAAAAAAAGAATTTTTAGTGTAATCTTAAAGGGAAAGGCGATTTATTTAAAGATTTATAGCCAAATATTGTGAAAAGTAGAATAGAGTTGATTATAATGAAAGACGACAAAAATAAAGACCTTTCTCAAACTAGGGTTTACAATAGCAAAGAAGTGAGAGAGGCTATAAAAGAGGCTGAGGAGGACGTCAGTCTAAAAAATGAAAGGGAAAGAAGAATACAAGAGGCTCGTAAGCAGGCTGAGTATTATGAAAATCCTACAGATCCATTGGAATCTAATATAGGACAGAAGACAGAGCATATTCAGAGACAAAGGGATGCCTACCCAGAAGAGGATAGGGCTAGGCTTTATAAAACTGAGCCAATTCCTAAGGTCAGACCCAAGGAATATCAGGAAAGAGATATTGACCTAAGGGAATCTAACCTTGATGGTAGAAAATCCTGTTTTGCCTTTGGCTGTTTCTTAGTTTTTGTGGTTTTATTCTCTATAGCCCTGGCCTTGATTTTTTTGCTCAGAGGTGGAATTCTAGAGGTGTTAAGAAGCATCTTTTAACTTATTAAAGGAGCTTAATAAAGGTGTTCTTTGTTAAGCTAATGATGAAATTTAAAACCTAGCTAAAAGGGTTGGCTAATTTACAGGCTTAGAGAAGATATACCGCAGAAAAGCAATGATTACAAAACTGTTACAAGTCTTAGATTCTTAGTAAATTTCAACCAAAATATCAACAAAAACCATAAAGGCTCCTAGTTCGTTGACTAGGGGTCTTTTCTTGTATAAAATACTCATTGTAACCTAAGAAGTTACAAAACAGTTACAGAATATGGGAGGATGAAATGAGAAAATTTACAAGAGGTTTTTTAACCTTAACTTTAGCAGCAGGTTTACTTATCGGCTCGCCTGCAGCTGCAGATGAATATACGATTGAAAGTTTGCCGAGAGAGGGAGTAGAGCTAATTGAGGAAGCTGGTGTTAAGGAAAACTTATACATTATTGATAGGTCCGAGCTGGCTGATGGATTAACGGGAGGAGTTCTAGCCCTAAAGGAATCTGGAAATCTGCTAGTTTTTGATTCTACAAATCCTACAGAAGGGGAGCTAGAGCTGATTAAGAATGCAACTAGCTTTACTATCCTAGGTGGGATCACAAGGGTGTCGGAAGACTATGAATCTAGGGAAAACTTTTCAGAGAGAATCTCGGGAGAAGACAGATATGAGACTGCTGTGGCTGCAGCTCTTGCATCTGGAGAAGATAGGGATCTAATCATTGTAAGTGGGGAAAACTACATAGATGCCCTGGTAAGCCTACCAATGGCTGATAGGGAGAACAGAAATGTTATCCTTGTTAGAGGAGACTCTTTACCAGAATCAACTAAGGCATACCTAGTTGAGCACGGTATGGACAAGGACCTGGTCTTTATCGGAGGCGAAAATTCCCTTAGTCCAGAAGTAAAGGCAGAAGTTTTACAAGTCCTGGGTCGTAGCGACGACGCTGCTGAGTTAACCATAGCTGGTGAGAACAGATATGAGACTTCTATGAAGATTGCCAATAGATCTGGTTCATCTAGTCTGGTTTTAACTAGCTGGGATGATTATGATTCTGCAATTATGGCTTCAAATATCACTGATAATCTAGATGGCTCTATAGTTGCAACTAGTTCGATTGTTAAGGAAGACTTAGACGCCTTCTTTGGAGAAAAGGAAGCCAGGCTGTACTCTATAGGGATTGACCAAATCAGACTATCTTCTGAGTCGGAAAGAGATTTAGAGACGGAAGAAGTCTTAGAAGAGACCGAAGAAGTTACAGATGCTCCTGAGCTTAACAAAGAGCCAGCTGTAGAAGAGGAAGCAGTTGAAGAGCCGGCAGGAGAAGAAGCTCCAGCTGTAAAGCCAGAGCAAGCCTTTATCGATGCAGCTCTAGCTATGAAGGGCTACGCTTATTCACAGTCCGCTAGGATGGCCCCAGGCCAGGCTGACTGTTCATCGCTAGTTTTAAGAGCCTTGATTAACTCAGGACTAACTACTGATACTAGAAACCTAACTACCTATACTATCTTTAATGATCCAAGGTTTTACAGCATTCCAAGATCGGAAGCTAGGCCTGGAGACGTTCTTTACCAAGATGGGCATATAGCTGTTTACCTAGGCGGAGATACGGTAATTGAAGCAAAGACTTGGGGAGTTCCAGCAGGTTATGGAAACTACCTATCGAGATTTACCCACGCATTTAGAATAACAGGATTATAAAAAATCGGTGCTTAAGCACCGATTTTTTTATTGGTAAAATTATAAGTGTTAATCTAAAAATCTTAAAAAATATATTAAACATTGTGATTTTTAAGTTTTTTACCTTTATTTTTCTTTAAACAATATAAAGTTATCGTTTTTCCATGCTAAATTCTCTGTTAAATATATTTAAATCAAGGGTCTTTAATATCTTGCAATAGTGCAAGTGTTGAAATCGTCGTCTTTGGTAATGAAAACGCTTTCTAAAAGCTTGCACTAACGCAACTTATAAAAAGGTCTTATCTACAAACCGCTATAAATAGCCATTTGATTATTGGAATCTATATTGCATCTATTACAAACGTAAGTAAGTTTAATATTTATTTAAAAAAGGGAGTGTTTGAAATGGCAAAAGATAAGGCATTAAACAACAAGGATTATGTTTACATTGATGGTTACGGTTTCA
>CAZFXW010000004.1:0-4913 GCA_964523385.1 uncultured Peptoniphilaceae bacterium
ATTACTGCCTGTCTTATAAGTTCAAAATCCCTGGGAGCAATATTACAGCCAATGGTATCTACAATTTCGTATGACATCCTCCTTCTATGGAGGCCGAGGATTAGCTCTCCACCTTTTTCTGCGTCTCCAAAGGTGTACTCCATTTTATTCCTATAGTAGAAAGTCTGAGGATTTTCATAAAAGGGCAGATCTCTAGCAAATAACTTTTCCAAACTCTCATGTTTAAGCTTTTTCTCCTCTTCTAGGCTGATTGACTGGAAGAGACAGCCACCGCATTTAGGAAAGGCCGGACAGCCATCATTTGTCTCTAAGGGAGATGGCCTAAGGACCTCTAAAACCTTGCCCTGGTTAAAACCATCTCTCTTTCGACCAGGTAGGTACTTAACCTCTTGGCCTGGCAAAACCCCTTTAATATGGACTGGCAATCCCTCCCCTTGAACTATACCTACATTTGGAAAATTATAATCGCTAACCAAGCCTATCCTAGACCTATCTTTTTTCCTAGTCATAAACCACCTCTATACAATCGTCTAAAGAGGACATGCCCTCTTTTTCAGTAACTAAAATTACCTTGTCTCCCTTACGGATTATATCATCCCCTCCTGGAAAAATAATTCCATCTGGCCTAACTATGGAAATAATTAAAGTTCCTGGCTTTAGGTTTAAATCCTTTAAGGGGATTCCCAGAATCTTTGAATCACAGGAATTAAACTCTAGGGCTTCTACCTTCCTATCTGCCAACTTGTAGAGCTTTTCTACCGATCTGTCGCTAGCCGCCTTAAGATTTCTAACAAAGGTTACTATCTCATCTGACACTAGATTGCTCGGGGTTATTATCGAGTCTAAGTCCATATAGTCGATTAGCTTAAGCATTGGGGTTCTATTCACCTTAGTTATATTTTTCTTTACGCCCACCTTTTTAGCAAAGAGGGAGAGCATAATATTTTCTTCGTCTATGCCTGTAAGCGCTACTACTGAATCAAAGCTCTTTATCCCCTCTTCTAGAAGTAAATTCTGGTCAGTTCCATCCCCTTGAATAACTGTAATATGGGGAAATTTTGCAGCAAAGTCATTAGCCACCACAGGATTTATTTCAATTAATTTAATAAAGAGCTTGCTACCTAGACTCTCTATCAGATAGTGGGCCACATTACCTCCACCGACTATCAGGCAGGAATTTATGCTTCTTTGGTCTGAGCTGAGGTTTTTAAAGAAAGACTTTAGGCCATAGTATTCACCTGTGGCGTAGATTATGTCCTCTGAAAGAATCTGGGTATTTCCAGTGGGTATGATTATCTCATCATTTCTTTCGATTATGGCTATTAGAATCTTTTCAGGAGATATCTGGCCAAACTCGGTCAATGTTTTTCCAACGAAAAACTCCTGACCCTCTACATAGTATTTGGCAATTATTACTCGGCCTTCTCCAAAATATTCTAAATCTTGGACATAGGGAAATTTAATGGACTTGGCAATCTCCAGAGCTGCTTCCCTCTCAGGGTTGATTAAGCCGCTCAGCTCTAAAGACTCTCTGATAAAGTCTATCGAGTCATAGTAGGCAGGCTTTCTAACTCTAGCAATAGTGTAGCTGGCTCCTAGCTTCCTAGCTATGATGGCGGAGATAATATTTATTTCATCTGATTCACTAACAGCAATAAAAACATCAGCAGTAGACACCTCTGCTTCGGATAGGACCTGAACATCAGCTCCGTTACCGATAAAGCCTTGGATATCCATTTCAGCAAAGGCTTCTTCGACTACCCTTGGGTCTATATCGATTAAAGTTATCTCTGCCCTATCTTCTAAATCACGGCAGAGGTTTATTCCAACTTTTCCTCCACCTACGATTACTACATTCATTTAATTCCTCCTATCCCAAAAACCTGGAAACATGAGCACAAGTATGGGAAATATTTCTAATCTACCAATAAGCATGCCTAGGGTAAGGGTCAGCTTTGACAGAACTGAAAATCCAGCATAGGAACCTGTCGGCCCTACCAAGCCAATGCCTGGCCCTATGTTGTTAAAAGTAGCCATAACTGCCGATATTGTAGTCTCAAAATCAAAATTCTCTAGAGATATAATTAAGATTTGCAAGAAGAGTACTAGGATGTAGACTGCCAAGTAGGTTTTAGTCCCATCTAAAATCCTATCCTCTACAGTTCCTCCATCTTCTTTAACCTCTACCACTCTCCTTGGGTTAATGGCAAGGGCCAGTTCTTTTCTAATTGATTTTAGGAGCTTAAGAAGTCTTGATACCTTAAAGCCCCCTGCCGTTGAACCAGCCATAGCTCCAGTAAACATCAGACCCAGGAGCACAATGTGCGATAGGCTAGGCCAGAGGGCAAAATCAGCCGTTCCGTAGCCTGTTGTAGATATTATACTTGAGACTGCAAAGAAAGCATCCCTAAGAGCATCAACACCGCTTTTACTAATTGATAGAATATCTATGGCGATAAGTAAAGTTGATCCAGCAACGATTCCTAAGTATAGTCTAAGTTCTTCGTTTTTAAAAACCCTATCAAAACTACCTAAAACCAGCATATAAAAAAGATTAAAATTAATTCCGAAGACTATCATGCCAACAGAGGTAATTACTTCGATTAGTGGGTCTTTGTAAAATCCTATACTGGAAGCCTTGATGCTGAAGCCTCCTGTGCCAGCAATACCAAAGGCGTGGACAACCGAGTCAAAAAGTGGCATTTTGGCCATGAATAAGGCAAAAATCACCAACATGGTAAGGACTATGTATATCTGATACAAAATTTTAGCCGATATACTGAGCCTAGGAGTTAGCTTTCCAAACTCTGGGCCTGGCACTTCCGCCTTCATGGCATAAACCGAGCCCTTTTCCTTTGGAGGCATCAGAGCTATTGTAAATACCAAAATCCCCATACCTCCAATAAAGTGGGTAAAGGACCTCCAAAAAAGCATAGACTTTGATAAAAGCTCCACATCAGTCAAGATGCTAGCACCAGTGGTAGTAAAGCCTGATGTAGTTTCAAAAATCGCATCAACTAGGCTGGGAATCTGACCGCTGATGTAAAAGGGTAGGCAACCTATTAGGGATGCCAAACCCCAGGTTCCAACGGCTATACCAAATCCGTCCTTGACGGAGAAATTTTTCTCTTCAGATTTAAATCTGCTGACAAAGAAACCTAGGCCTAAGGCCAGGCCAGCTGCTATGGCAAAGGACAATATATTCAGCATATCCTCTTTAAAGTAGAGTCCAACTATAAGGGGGATAATTAAAAGTCCAGCCAGGACCATAAGAACTCTCCCCAGATAAGAAGCTACTATCTTCTTGTCCATTACCTTAACAGCCTCCTTACATTAGCCTTATACTCTTCAACTCCCGGTTGATCAAAGGGGTTGATTTCCCTTAAGTATCCACTTACGCTACAGGCCACCATAAAGAAATACATTAGGTAGCCTAGCCAATACTCATCTATTTTTTCTATATTTATTATTATAACCGGTACACCACCCTGACTATGTGCAATTACAGCTCCCTTAATAGTCATCCTGTTGATAAAACTCAACCTATGACCTTCTATATACTCTAGGCCCCGATCGCTCTCAGAAGCTTGAATGACTATATCTTCTTCCTCTTCATCTGTGATTATCAGAGTTTCAAAGATATTCTTTTTCCCATCTTGAACTAATTGACCTAGAGAATGGAGGTCCCTAGGGTAGAGGGCTGTGGCAGGGAAAATCCCCTGGCCTTCCTTACCTTCTGACTCACCAAAAAGCTGCCTCCACCACTGGGAAAACTGCTCCATTTTTGGCTCTGTGTTTACTAAAAGTTCGATATCCTTGCCCTGGCTATAAAGGACATACCTGGCTGCAGCATAGATAATAGCTGGGTTAGTCAGATTCCTTTGGGTAAAATCATCCCTTGCTCTAATTCCCCCTTGAATAAATCTCTCTCCCTTAAATCCTGCGAAGAACATAGGCAGAAGAACTACCGGCGTAAAGGCCGAATAGCGGCCACCTATATCTTCTGGTATGTAAAAGGTCTTAATGCCATTTTCCCTAGCCATAGTATTTAAACTTCCCTGATTGTCACCTGTAGTGGCGATTACCCTCTGGCCCCAGTCCCTTCCATACTTTTCTACCAATAAGTCTTTAAAAATCCTAAAGCAAATACTAGTTTCCATGGTAGTTCCAGATTTAGAAACCACATTAACAAAAAAGTCCTTGTCCTTTAAGTAGTCCAGCATCTGCCTAATTTCCCTAGTAGATAGGTTGTCTCCTGCAAATATTACCTTAAACTTTGACTCTTCAAAATCTTTCTTCAAGGCAGATATAACAGCACATGCCCCTAGAGATGAACCGCCGATTCCTACTACAACTAGCACATCAGCTTCCTCTTTTATATGAGCAACTGTATCCATAAGCCTAACTAGTTCTTCATCCGGGAAGTTAAAGGGGTCGTCAATCCAACCAGTATATTCCTTGCCCTTACCCTCTTTATCCAAGAGAATTCCCAGTTGGACTAGAGCTCTGGGCAGCTCCTTTTCGATTTCATCTTTTATATTAGTATGTTTAATATTTAAGAAGTCCATAGCTCCTCCTTTCCCCAATCTTTTTTTCTAGTTCTTCTTGTAGACTTCCTGGGCAATCCTTGAGAAATCTTCTAGGCTTAGGTTCTCTGCCCTAAGGTTGGCCGGAATATCTAGTTCCTTTAAAATCTCTCTTAGATCCTTCTTGTCTACGTCTCCCTTTGATGAAAGGGAATTGGCTATTGTCTTCCTCCTTTGACCAAAGCCTGCTGACACCAATTTAAACATAGTATCCTCCCAAGGAGTTTTCTCAACCTCTTTGATGTCCAGGCGAATTACCGCCGATTCCACATTTGGCTGGGGCATAAAGGAGGTTTTAGGAACCGAAGCCACCATATGAGGCTGGGA
>CAZFXW010000004.1:4923-11952 GCA_964523385.1 uncultured Peptoniphilaceae bacterium
CTGGGAAAAATACTGGACTAAAAGACTCAGAGAGCCGTAATCCTTTGTTCCAGGCTGGGCCGCCATCCTATCAGCCACTTCCTTTTGAAGCATTACAGTTATAGACTTGAAAGGCACCCTATCTTCAAGGAGCTGGGCAACGATTACTGTTCCGACATTATAGGGTAGATTGGCGATAAATTTAGCCTTGCCCTCTCGCCCCTCTAGGATTTCACCCCAGTCTGCTTTTAAAGCGTCTCCAATAATAATATCCAACTGGCCATGACTAGCTACAGACTCTTCTAAAACTGGCACCAAGGCTCGGTCCATCTCTATAGCCACCACCTGAGCTCCTTTAAGAAGGAGTTCTTCAGTTAGTGTCCCCGCTCCCGGTCCAACCTCTACGACGAAATCTCCCTCTTGAATTTGAGCACCTGCTGAAATCTTGGACAATATATTTCCATCTATTAAAAAATTTTGCCCCAGAGCCTTAGAAAATTCAAATCCATGAGACTTGAGTAAGTTTCTAAGTACAGAGGGGCTGTAAAGTCTATTCATATTTACTCCCTATTTCTTCTATGGCCCTATCAAACTCTTCTCTTTGGATGCCAAAAGAGTTGAGCCGGCTTAAGAGCTGCTTAGAATTGCCATAGCCAATACCCAGTATCTGACCTAGCTCTTCTCTTTTGGCTTTTGAACCAGGTCCTGCCATCAACCCTGCCCTCACTAGATCTTCTCTCTCAAAAACTTGACTGGCCCTTCCTAGGCTAGCCCTAGCTTGTTTTAGAGCAGCTAAAATATCGGTACAGGAGGCATTTTCAATGCCAATATCCCCTTTTTTCATAGCCTGGCCTTGGCTTAAATAGGCCTGTTTGGCCTTAGGCAGTCTTTTAGAGAGGAGTTGCCTAATTTTATTGCCAGTATAGTCTGGGTCTGTAAAGATTATTACTCCCTTTCGCTTGGAAATTTCCACTAGGCTTTGCAAAAAGGACTCCTTAATATAGGAGCCCCCTGTCGCCATTACCTCTGCATCTACACAAGTCTTGATTGCCCTTATGTCTTCCCTTCCCTCAACTATAATTAAATCATCTATTCGCATAGGCCAAAAACCTTCATAGCATTGTCATAGCTTGCCTGAACCACTTCTTCAAGAGGCAGGTTCTTCAGTCTTGCTATCTCTTCTGCCACAAACTTGACCTTAGTCGGGTCATTTCTTTTGCCCCTGTATGGGTGGGGCGTTAAGTAAGGTGCATCGGTCTCGATTAAAAGCCTATCTAAGGGAACTGCCTTACCCACTTCCTTAGGCTTCAGAGCATTCTGAAAGGTAACAGGACCTGCCAAGGAAATATAGTAGCCTAAATCAATAAACCTCTGGGCCATCTCGGGTGAGCCTGAATAGCAATGCATAATTCCGACAACATTTTCAAAGGACTCAAGAATATCGTATGTCTCCTGCATGGCTTCTCTAGAGTGGATAATAACTGGAAGTCCTACTTCCTCAGCCAATTCCATCTGCCTAATAAAAACCTTTCTCTGAATGTCCCTTTCAGAATTATCATAATAGTAATCTAAGCCGATTTCACCTACAGCCACAACCTTAGGGTGGGCTGCCAATTCCTTGTACCTATCATAGTCCACATCGGTAAAATCCTTAGAATCGTGGGGGTGGGTACCCACAGAGGCATAAATATATGGATAAGCCTCTGCCAAAAGCACACCAGCCTCTGTTGTTTCACGATTGGCTCCAGCGTTGACCACCTTGCCTATTCCCTCCTGAGGGAAACTCTCGAT
Source organism: uncultured Peptoniphilaceae bacterium (assembly GCA_964523385.1). Lineage (GTDB taxonomy): Bacteria > Bacillota > Clostridia > Tissierellales > Peptoniphilaceae > CAZFXW01. The sequence goes on from CAZFXW010000004.1 coordinate 6,694, forward strand.
TAGGCTTTCCCTATCTGAATCAAAGCGCTTGTCATCTAAATGGGCATGGGTGTCAAAGTAAATCATCTATGAAATCTCAGCTCCTGCCCCTAAATCCCCAGATGGAATAACAAGGTTTAAATCCGAGCCATCCTCTGCTGCTAAAATCATTCCCTGGGATTCTACTCCCCTAAGCTTAGCTGGCTTTAGGTTAGTCACAACAACCACTCTCTTGCCTACCATATCCTCAGCTTCAAAGTGACCTCTGATGCCAGACACTATCTGCCTAACTTCATGGCCAATATCTATTTGAGAAACTAGGAGCCTATCTGCATCTGGGTGGTTCTCACAGCTGATAACTTCTCCTACCTTCATCTCAACCTTTGCAAAATCGTCTATTGTAATCTCTGCCTTAGCCATCTCTACAATCCTTCCCTTATCTTTCTCCTCAGTAAAAGCCTCATTGGCCGCTATTAAGGCTTCTGCCTCTTTTTCAACGTCTAATCTTGGGAAGAGGTTGTCTCCCCTTTCAACCTTGTTGCCTGCAGGGTAGAGACCAAACTCTCTGGCGCTTTCCCATCCAGCTGGTTCAAAGCCAATTTGCCTGCCGATTTCCTCTGCGGTTAAAGTCATTATTGGCTCAATCAGCTGAGCGATTATCCTAATGGATTCAATCAAGTTATATAAAACCGTCTTTAGCCTGTCTGAATCCCCTTCCCTACCTAGTATCCATGGAGTAGTCTCATCAATATATCTATTGGTCCTTCTGATAAGTTTCCAAGTTTCTTCTAGAGCTGTAGAAAAGTTTAGCCTTTCAATAGCCTCTTCCACCTTCACAACTGTAGCCACAGCTATAGACTTTAAGTCCTCATCTACTTCCTCTTCCTGGCCTGGAGCGAGGACAATTGCCTCTTGGTACTGGGTAACCATCTGTACAGTCCTAGAAACTAGGTTACCTAGGTCATTGGACAAGTCGGTGTTTAACCTTTGAAGATATCTCTCATAGGTAAAGGATCCATCTGAACCAAAGGAAAATTCTCTGAGCATAAAGTATTTAAGAGCGTCTACTCCATATTTTTCAATCAGTGGCTCTGCGTATACTACGTTGCCTACCGATTTAGACATCTTGCCATCATCAAAAAGAATCCAACCGTGACCAAAGACCTGCTTGGGCAATGGAAGTTCTAATGCCATAAGAAGGGCTGGCCAAATTATGGTGTGAAATCTCATAATCTCTTTGCCGACTAGGTGGACGCTAGCTGGCCAATATTTGTCGAAGGACTCCTGGTCATGGCCATAGCCTATTGCAGTTAGGTAGCATGACAGGGCGTCAATCCACACGTAGATAACGTGCTTGTCATCAAAGGGCACTGGAATCCCCCAATCATGGCTGGTTCTAGAGACTGAAAGGTCGGTTAGACCACCTTTGAAAAAGTTGTTTACCATTTCATTTTTTCTAAAGGCTGGTTGGATAAAGTATGGGTTTTCTTCATAGTGCTTTAGAAGGGCATCTTCGTACTTGGACATTCTAAAGAAGTATGACTCTTCCTCATGGTACTCAACAGGTCTGCCACAGTCAGGGCACATGTCTTCGACTAACTGGGCATCAGTCCAGTAGGACTCACATGGAGTACAGTAGTGACCCTTGTAAATATCCTTATAAATATCTCCCTTATCGTAAAGCTTTTGAAAAATATCTTGAACATTTTTAACATGCCTAGGGTCGGTTGACCTTTGGAAGGCATCGTAATCGATATCAAGCATGTCCCAGAGTATTTCAGCCGTATCGACAATTTCGTCTACGTAGGCCTTTGGCTCCATGCCAGCTTCCTCTGCTGCCTCTTGTATCTTTTGGCCGTGTTCGTCTGTTCCAGTGGTGAAGAAAACGTCGTAGCCTTGTATTTTCTTAAATCTCTTTAAGACATCTGCCACAATGGTGGTATATGTATGTCCAAGGTGGAGATTGTCATTGGGATAGTATATGGGTGTTGTTAAATAATACCTTTTACTCATTTTACAACCTGCTTTCATTATTCTAATATAGCCTATTATAACATATATCTTGAACCTCTATAAATGACAACAGACCCTTCTCAGGGTCTGTCGATATCAATCTAATAGGACTAGAGTAATTATTTAAATTAGCCCAATAATCTTCCACCAAGGTAAAAAGATTCCAAATATTATAAGCAGAACTAAAATTGTCATTGGAAGTCCTAACCTAAACATAAACTTGTCTGGGTAGAAGTCTCTGGCTGTTCCAATCATCATGGTAGCGTGGTGGACTGGAAGTAGGAAGTGAAGGTTGACCATAATATAGGAAATAAGGGTTATTACCACTGGCTCAAAACCTTTAGCCTGGGCTAAGGGAACTAAGACTGGCAGCACCACTGACATAGTTGCCATAGATGAGCCTATCAGCATATGGAGAACCATAATCAAAATGCTAGTTGTAAGAAGGAATCCTGTACCTCCCGCTGCCATAAACCCTTCCAACTTTTGAAATATAATTTCAGTTATTCCAGTTGATCCAAATACTTTACCTATAGAGAAGATAACTGTTAGGAAAATTAATAGCTCTGGTTGAATACTCTTAAAGTCCTTGGGCTCAATTATCTTCATTGCTAGAAAAATAATAACTGCAACTAGGGCTCCTATCCAAGCAGGCAGACCGTGAACTGGCTCTAACATCCAAAATATAACAATGGCCAGCATTATCAGAAGGGCCAACCTATTTTCCTTTTGACCCTCTTGAGTTTTTTGAATCATTGATTCAGAAAAACCGGCAAATTCATTTCTAAATACCAGGTAGATAACTCCCATTAAAACTAGAGTGGCCAAGGCTCCTGGCAAGCCCATATATTTAAACCAATTGGCAAAGTTTAATACTCCAGCCATCTCAGGGCCAGAGAAGTTAACCGCCCCGTAATTGAGGACGATATCTCCACTTAAAAACATCATATAGGTTCCTGTAACAGCTCCAAAGGCTCCAAATATTAAAGCTGCTAGTGCCTTTCTTTCTACCTCATCCCTAGCGATAAAGATCCTCGAGTAAATACCCCCAAGGAGTATTACTCTAGCAAAGGCTTGGGGAATTAAAAATATCAGAACCAAGCCTAATAGACAGGCTATGACGAGCTGCTTTACTACCGAGCCTCCTCCTAGCCTAAAGAGTCTTTCAACATATCGGTCTAAGGCTCCTGAGCTCATTATCCCCACCGAAAGAAGGGTAGTTGTCATTATCAGGAGGGCTGTATCCGAATAGAGAAAGGACAGAATACCTAAAGCAGAAGTCCCTGAAAAAATACTGTAGACGGCTATTAGAGCCAAACCTGTATAGAGTTTTCTCCAGCCTAGAGCCCAAAGTCCTATGGTTAGGAGGCTGGCTAAAAAAACTATATTCTGGTTTAGGTTAAAACCTAAGGGGTTAAAAATGGCCAAGGGGGCCACGATAAGGCCGATAAAGGCCAGTGTTTGTTTCATTCTTTTATCCATATTGTCTCCTCAATAAAAAAGGGCGGTATAACCGCCCTTTTCTTCTATTTGCTTAATTCGGCCTGGCATTTTTCCTTATCCAGTTGATTTCTTCTAGCCAAATCTTCGAAAGTTAGATTTCCTAACTCCTTTTCTATACCATGCTGAATCTTCTCATATACCTTTCTAATATTACATGTTTTATCTCGCGCTAAATCACAACAATTATCATGGCTCATACAGTAATTTATTTCTGTAGTCTGTCCCATACATTTTACAATCTCTAATACTGAAATCTTGCTTATTTCCCTTGCTTCATAGCCACCGTTAACTCCCTGGTGGGTTGAAACGTAGCCGGCTTTGGTTAGCTTTCTCATGATTTTTCTTAAGTAGTTTTGTGGAACTAAAAGCTCCTTGGAAAGCTCTGATGATGGAATTATCTGCCCGCTCTCATAGAGGTGAAGCAGTATTCTCAAGGCATAATCAGTCGTTTTGTTAAATTGCATAATATCACCTCTCAATCTCTCTAAATCTTACCATCACAGGTGCTATTTTTCAATAGACTTTCTATGCCAAAATACATTTAATCTTTCTTTTAGGCTGTCAATATCATATAAATTTACTATCTGAGACCAATGGCTAGGCATTATCTCCCTATATTGGTGGTCTGTAAACCTATCATCTATCAACAAAACTGCCCCTCTATCATCTTCAGTCCTAATAACTCGGCCAGCTGCTTGGAGGACCTTATTCATACCTGGAAATTTGTAGGCATAATCGTAGCCTATGCCAGATTTTATGTCATAATAATCTCTAATGGTATTTCTCTCTAAGCCAAAGCCTGGCAGGCCTACAGACACTATAGCAACTCCTATAAGAGAGTTTCCCACCAAGTCGATACCCTCGGCGAATATTCCACCTAGAACGGCAAAGCCGACCTTTGAACCTCCAAATTCAAAGGCATCTAAGAATTCAGCCCTAGATTTTTCACTCATTGCTGGAGCTTGGACAACAGTCTCTCCAAAATTTCTATCCTCATAAAGCTTATAAGCGTCTAACATATATCTATAGGAAGGAAAGAATATCAAGTAATTTCCACTCTTAGCCTGGGTAAAACTCTCAATTGACTTAACCAGATCTTCTAGGGTCCTAGACCTATCCCTATATCTTGTTGATACTGCAGCCATGACAGTAAGGGATAGGTTGTCTTCATTAAAGGGCGAGTCTAGGTGTAGTCTGTAGGGCTTTTCCCTTGTTAAGGAGTCTATATAATAATCCATTGGAGAAAGAGTTGCAGAAAATAGAACCGATGACCTAGCCCTCTTAAAAAGCTGGCTAAAGTGCTCAGCCAAGTCTATACAGAGAAGCTTACAACTAATCTTTCCCTCCTCCATATAAAATAGGCACCTGTAGGATTCTGAGTAGAGTTGGGAAATTCTCCTAAAGGCTTGGATTTTAAAGTAGAACTGAAGTATCTCTTCATAGTCTTTATGGTTCTTTTCCTTGCCCAAGAAAGGATCTAACTCTTTAGATAGGATTGCCAGGCTCTTTATCAGCTTTTCTGGCGGGTCTTCCATAACCAGCTCCTCTTTCTTACCCATAGGCTTCCTAAAGCTTTCCAGCTGGGATAAGATTTTTTGTATAGTCCGCCTAATATTTTGGTAGTTTCCATGAAAAGATTCTATCCTATCCAAAAAATCACTGAGAGATAGGCTAGCCGAGTACATATCCCTACCTCGGTCAATTAGGTTATGAGCCTCATCTACTAGGAACACATAGTCTTCTGTAGGTGAGTCAAAAAATCTC
>CAZFXW010000004.1:11962-18326 GCA_964523385.1 uncultured Peptoniphilaceae bacterium
AGACGCTAGGATTAAAGGCATAGTTATAATCACATACAATAAAGGAAGCATAGGTGGCCAAGTCTAATTGGAGTTCAAAAGGACAAACCTGGTGTTTCAGGCTGTACTCCTTAACCTTTTCCTCATCCATTAAATCCTCATAGTCCATAATTTCCAAAATAGCCTGGTTTACCCTGTCAAAATGACCCTTGGCATAGGGACAGCTTTGGGGATTACACTTGATCTCTTTGTTTATGCAAATCCTCTCTTTAGCATTTAGGTTTACTGCTTTAATTCTAAGACCCTGATCTGCCATAATCTTTAAAGCCCCAAAAGCAGCTTCCTTAGTAGTTCCTCTAGCGGTTAAATAGAATATTTTTTCAGCTAGCTTTTCCCCCATGGCTTTAATGCTGGGAAAAGCAGCTGACATGGTCTTGCCTATACCAGTCGGCGCTTCTAAGAATAAATTTTTCTTATCCATAATTGTTTGGTAAACTGCCACTGCCATTTTCCTTTGTCCCTTCCTGTAGATTTTAAAGGGGAATTCTAAACTATGGGAAGAAGCATTTCTCTCTTCCCTGAACTGGATTAGCTTCCTTGAAAAAACTAAGTATTTCTGGAGAAGACCTTCATAAAATTCCCAGAGCTGGGCCTGGCTATAAAGCTTCCTAAACCTGAGTATCTTATCTTCGTCTATATTATAGTAAGACAGCTGGACGCCAATCTCCTCTATGTCCTCTTCAATAGAGTAAAAGTAGGCGTAGCACTTAGCCTGGGCCCAGTGGAGGGGGTTTGAATCTTCCTCAAGGTCTACTAAGGGTCTGGTGGTTGACTTTATCTCGTCGATGATCACCTTATCATCTTCGTAAATAATGCCATCAACCCGACCTTCAACGGCAAAGACTACCCCTCCTACGATGGTGTCAGCCTTTAGGCTTATCTCGGCCCTATAGTCTCCTGGATATTCTTCTTGAAGCTTTTGATGGGCTCTTATACCCATAACCGCCCTGTCCTGGGAAATATAGGAATCATCGATATCTCCTGACCTCATGGAAAACTCTATTAAATTTCTAACTGATATCCTTATTCGGTTCTCCATTTTTCCTCCCTCTTTACCAGCCAACAAGTCTATAAGAGCAAAAAAGACCGGGGTCTCCGGTCTTATAAGTCGTAGTATTCTTCTAGTGTTAGTCCTGAATCGTAGATTTTTTTAGCATTGTCTGCTCCTATGTACCTAAAGTGCCATGGTTCATAGGAATAGCCTGTGATATCTTCCTTACCTCTAGGGTATCTAAGTATAAATCCATACTTATAGGAATTATCCCTAAGCCATTCAGCTTCCCTGCTCTCCTTAAACTCGCTTTCAACCAGATTGTGATCTGGACTTGTGTTAAAGTCAAAGGCTAGGCCTGTTTGGTGCTCACTGTGGCCTGGTTCAGCAGTATACTTCTCAACGTATTCGCTGCCGTGTTCAGACATATCATTGCTATAAATCAATTCCTGTTCATGGTAGGATCTGTAGTTGGAAATTAGATAAATCTTCATATCCAACCTAGCCATTTCCTCTTCCATCAACTCTAGTGATTTTAGAGCTCTTTCAGAAGTCCCTGGATTGTAATCTGCTGGTAGCTGGTAGTCCCTATTGGCGATAAGAATTCCGTCTACCACTTTAAAAGTATTTTCCTCTTCTATAGGTGAAAGCCCTTCATTCATTATGTATCCTTCGTAATTATCGTAGATTACTTTAACCCAATCGCCCTCAACACCATAGCTCTCTATATATTGGTCAGCCTCAATTTCTAACAACAGGCTTGAATTCTCATTTGTAGATGAAAATAAATAGATAGGTTCTGTGGTAAGATAAAACTTCTGAAGTTTATGGGAAAAGCCTTCTTTCTTTTCAGACACCTGGCCTGGTAGCAGTTCTCTTTTCTCTGAATTTGTCCCTAGTCCTTGGTCCTGAGATTGGTCTCCTCCGATGTCAGATCTACTGACAGAAGCTATGTTATCTTTAAAAAACAATGTTTTTCCAATAAAAAACAACCCGGCTAGAGATAAAAACAGAAATAAAGAAAAAGTCATTAGCCTAAATCTGTTTCTACGTCTAGCGCCTAAATTTATTCTTTTCCTATTCCTTCTAGTTCGTCTTATCCCCTTCATATTTCCCCTCTTGTATTACTGATACAATTATAATTAAGCATTTACAAGGGCTACAGCCCCTCCCGCTTATTCATTGTCACTTACTTACATTACTAATATCATAACATATATATTTATTTTTGAATAGGCTTGAATTGAAAACTCGGAAAATAACAGGCTAAAAATAGGATTTATCAGGTTTTATTTCGAATAATAAAAAATTTTATATATTTTTTTCTTAGAATTTAATAACTAGATTTTAGCATATACCAACCTTGAACATTAGCCTAAAATACTTCTAGGCCTAGTTCAAATATTAATCCTAATCTCCTGTCTTTTTCTTAACTATTACTAACTATAACTAATAATATCCGCCCTTGAACAGACACTTTTTTAAGCAATAAAAGAGGCTAACTGGTAGGAATAAATTTAGATAAAAAAGACCTTTATCAATTTGATTTTTATTTTCTTTAAATAAAATGAATTTAGATAATTCTTGAAAAATGAATATATTTTTCTTAGTTATTTAGATGAACAAAAAAAGAAGCCTACTGGCTTCGAGGGTGTAGACAAACCTAGATTTTGAGCCTCCCTCGAATGGCAGTGGATTTCTAGCCAAGGCCAGTAGCTTGGCCTTGGGAAATCTTTTCATAAGCCCTAACCCCGAATCAAAGATTCGGGGTTAGGGCTTTAACCGCTCACGGCCGCTTGGCCAAGGAATGTAATTCTCGTGAGGCTCCAAATCATGTTTTCAATATATTAGGACTTTGTCAACGTTCTGGAAGCCTATTGGCTTCTTTTTTATAATAAAATAATTTTATCCGATTTAATACCCCTAGTGGCATTCTTTGTATCAAAAACTGCTTGGGCATTGTCTACTACCATCTGATAGTCAACATCTGTATGGTTGGTAGTAATTATGACTAGGTCATAGCTAGCTAGGACCTCTGGTGTCAATTCCTTGATTGACTTTACCATTTCTCCATCTTGATTTACATAGGATGGGTTTAACTTGTCGTAGTAGGATATTTGAGCTCCCTCAAGTTCTAGATTCTCTATAACATCTAGGGCTGGCGAGTCTCTTAGGTCATCAATATCTTTCTTATAGGCAATACCTAGGATTAATATTTCTGCCCCATTGACAGCTTTTTTAAATCTCCTAGATAATATCCTAGCCGCCTTAGTTACGGTAAATCTTGGCATTTCATCATTAATAGTCCCAGAAGCTTCAACAAGGGGCATGTGCATATCAAACTTTCTAGCCCTCCAAGTTAGGTAAAATGGATCTAAGGGAATACAATGGCCCCCTACTCCTGGTCCTGGATAGAAGGCTTGGAACCCGTAAGGCTTAGTCTTAGCTGCATCTACAACTTCCCATATGTTGATGCCCATCTTATCAGCGATTAGAGTAAATTCGTTTATAAGTCCAATGTTGACGTTTCTGTAAGTGTTTTCAAGGATTTTTTCCATCTCTGCAACTGCTGGACTAGAGACCTTGTGAACCTCTGCTTCTAGTATTGACTCGTATACCATAGCTACTAAATCTGTCGCATCAACACCAACTCCACCAACTACCTTTGGAGTATTTCTAGTCGTAAAGACTTTGTTGCCTGGATCTACTCTCTCTGGTGAGAAGGCTAGGTAAAAGTCTTTTCCACATTTTAATCCAGAGATGTCTTCTAGGAGAGGAAGCATTAGTTCTTCTGTAGTGCCTGGATAAGTCGTAGACTCTAAGACAATTATGCTGCCAGGCTTCATATGGGCTGCCACATTTCTAGTGGAAACTTCAACAAAGGAAATATCTGGCTGTTGATGCTCGTCCAGTGGTGTAGGCACGGCTATGGCAATGAAGTCTAAGTCGGCTATCTCTGAAAAGTCAGTCGTTGCCCTTAACTTTTTCTCCTCTACCATCTTAGCTAACTCTGCCTCATCTACGTCACCTATGTAGTTTCGCCCAGAGTTAATCATATCAATCTTACCCGGATCAATATCGAAGCCCACTGTTTCGTAACCTGCTAGGGCTTTCTCTACAGCCAAAGGTAAACCTACATAGCCTAGTCCAACTACTCCAACCTTTAGACTTTTTGTCTCTATCTTCTTTACTAATTCACTTCTCATTTCTGCATTCTCCTCCAGTTCTAGGACCTAAGCAATGTCTGGTTTTGCCTGGCCATCTCTCTGACCAATCCTCCTAGAATATTTTATTTAAATATTACCACATATATAGTCTTTAAAATTAGTTTTATATCGTAAAATATCCCCATATTTTTCATGTATTTTAAGTTAAGGTCTAGCTTATGGGGCATTATCTCTTCTATGTAGACCTGGTCTGGATTTTCAGCAGCGGCTAATACCGTCGCCTCGTCCCTATACTCTATTGAGGCCAAGTCAGTTATTCCAGGCCTGATAGAAAGGATTTGCCTTTGGCGATCATCATAGAGTTCAACATATCTAGGCACCTCTGGCCTAGGCCCAACAAAGGACATATCTCCTTTGAGAACATTTATGAGTTGAGGAAGCTCATCTAATTTTGTCTTCCTTAAAATTCTCCCTGTTTTTGTTATCCTAGGATCTTCTCCTACGGTTATCTCCCTGCCAAGCTTAGGAGCATCTACCACCATGGTCCTAAACTTTAATATTTCAAAGGGCACCTGGTTCTTGCCCACCCTAACCTGTCTAAAAAAGACTGGCCCTTCTGAGTCTCTTTTTATCAAAAGTGAGATTAGGACCATAGGCAAGGCTAAAACTATCAGACCTAGGGCTGAGATGACTATATCAAAAACCCTCTTTATAAATAATTGTAACGGATTTAATTTCAATCTTCCACCTCTTTAAAGAAGCTTTAGTAGGTTTTCCGCCACATAGTCAATCTCTTCATCTCCAAGGCCTGAGTGTAGGGGTAGAGTCATGACATTTTCAAACCTAGCCTTGGCATTTGGATAGTCGTCAATATCAAAGCCCATATCCTTATAAGCTGTCAGCATAGGCAGGGGCTTATAATGAACATTAGTAGCAACGCCTGCCTCGGCCATTTTAACTATAATTGAGTTTACATCTTCCCTAGAAGCTCCTTCAATGTTTACGATGTAAAGATGGTAGGAGCTAGTCTTATTTTCGCTGTCGTGGACCATGGGAATAACCCTAGTGCCGTTAAAATGGTCATTATACCTATCAACCAAATGTTTCCTCTTTGCTAAAAGCCTCTCGTATCTTTCCAATTGGACCAAGCCCAGTGAAGCGTTAATGTCGGTCATATTGCACTTGTAGCCTGGGAAGACAATATCATACTCCCAAGAACCAAGCTGCATCTTTGATAGGGCGTCTTTATTTTGACCGTGTAAGCTAAGAAGCTGAAGGTATTCGTAATTATAATCATCAGAAGCTCCCAGATTATTCCAAGTTATTGCTCCACCTTCAGCAGTAGTCAGATTCTTTACTGCATGAAATGAATAACAGTTTATATCTGAAAATTGGGGAAGAGGCTCTCCCTTATAAAGGGCTCCTATGGAGTGAGCTGAATCAGCTAGGATACACACCCTCCCCAATTCTTCTTGAATTTTACTCTCTGGTACAAATATACCCTTCTTCTTCTCGACAATTTCCATAAGCCTATCGTAGTCAACTGGAACTCCACCGATATCAACTGGAATTATAGCCTTGGTCTTTTTGTTTATGACCTCTTCAAGGGCATTGTAATCAATGTCAAAGCTATCTTCTTCAATATCAACTATCACCACCTTAGCTCCAACATGGTCTATAACCGAAGCCGAAGCTGTATAGGTATAGGCGGTAGTTATAACCTCATCACCAGGCCCAACACCCAAAAGATGGAGGCCTAGTTCCATGGCTGCCGTAGCCGAGTTTAGGCAAACAGTCCTATTGGTTCCAAGATAAGCGGAAAGCCCTCTTTCAAACTTCTTAGTCTTAGGACCTGTAGTAATCCACCCACTCCTTAATGTATCTACAACTTCTTCAATTTCCCTTTCAGTAATATCTGGTGGCGAAAAATCAATATTCATAAATCCTCCTTATCCAATTCTATTTCTAACAAAATCTACTATATTTATGGCTGATCTAGCTCTTAGAACTAGGGTTGCTGCAGCAAAGATAATAACTGCAACCAGTACCACTAGGCCTAGGCCGACAATTTCTGGCAGGGATGTGGATAAAATTCTGGATTTTACTAATAAAATTCCCCCTGCCATTAGTGCTGAAGCAACTCCTATTTTAATAAATTCCATCCCTA
>CAZFXW010000004.1:18336-19268 GCA_964523385.1 uncultured Peptoniphilaceae bacterium
TGAAAATCCAGATATTCTAGATCTTAGCTGGAGTATAAGAGCTGCGGTTGTAAGCAAGATAGAAATAGAGGTAGCCAAGGCTAGTCCCCTATGTCCCATAAACCTTACAAGAATTAAGTTTAAAACTATGTTTATCCCCACTGCTATAGATCCATTTATCATGGGAGTTTTTGTGTCCTGTAGGGAAAAGTATACTTTTGTTACCAGTTGTCTAGCTCCTGCTCCAACTAATCCTAGGGAGTAGTAGAAAAGAGCACCTGCCGTTACTAGGGTATCTGCAGCTGTAAAAGCATCTCTTTCGAATAGAGCCCTTATTATTTCCTGATTAAGGGCCATAATACCTACAGTAGCCGGTATGGTAATCAGGAAAATCATACCGAGTCCATCGTCAATAATACCTGTAATTCTCTTATCATCCTTTGCCTGGAAGGCGTCTGATAAAAGTGGAAATACTACTGCAGCCATTCCTGCGATAAATATTGCAATTATGGCGTCATTCATTTTAACCGCATTTTCCAAGGCTGAAACTGTACCATCTGGAAGCCCTGAAGCTAGCGTCTGGTCTACAACTACGTTAAGCTGCTGAACCGCTTGGCCAATAGCCACTGGAATAATTAAATTAATGGCTACCCTTACATAGGGGTCATGGATCTCAAAAAGTGGCTCCCACCTATAACCTGTCTTTCTCATTGCTGGATATTGGATTAGGAACTGGGTTAGGTTAGCCAGTATAGTCGCAATAACCAGGCCCTGAATTGACAAGGGCATAAAGAAAAGGTAAATGTAAAATGTTAGGTTAAAGGGTATTCCCATTAAGGCATAGGGCCTATAGACGTTAAAGGAATGAAGATAACCTGTGGCCAGGTTCATCAAGGCCAAGGCAATAATTATAGGGGTTCCCAGCCTTGTTAAGCTAACGGTTAGGTCAAACT
>CAZFXW010000004.1:19278-37341 GCA_964523385.1 uncultured Peptoniphilaceae bacterium
TAAGCCTAATAATACCAGGCGCTGCAAAGTAAACAAAAACTGCAATAGCTAGGGCTAGAACCATAACTAGATTAAAAAAGTTAGAGAAAAACTTAAACTTCCCCTCTTCCCCTTCTTCTGCATTTACCTGGGCCAAGACTGGCACTAGGGCGGTAAAGACCGCCGTAGCTATTACGCCCATGCTCACCGATGCGATTTTCACCATGGCATTGTAAGCATCCGTTTCCATACCTTGGCCAAATTTCCATCCAATAAATAGAACCCTTAGTGAGCCCATAGCCTTGGATAGAAGGGACAGGACAGAAATCATTATGGATGTGGTTGCAATGCTCTTATTGTCCATTTTTTTACCCATCAGTCAATCACCTGCACTATATTCAAATTTTCTTCCTCGAGGATAGATTCGGCTAACTTTTCAAACCTACATTTAGTTCCGGTGACATAGAAATTCATCGTACCCGTTCCTTCCTCATGGTTTTTTATATCCTTTTCTTCAAGGACTTCCTTTAGGTCGCTAGCCGTCTTTTCTGCTGGATCAATTATCAGCACATCTGGCCCTAGATAGTCTACAATCTGCCTTCTTAGCACTGGAAAGTGGGTACAGGCTAGGAGCAAGGCATCTAAATCTTTGCCTTCAAAGTTAGCCAAATACTTTCTAACTGAATAGGTTGCTATATCCGTCTCTCCCCAGCCTTCTTCTACTATTGAAACCAGCATAGGACAGGCTTGGGAATAGACCTCTAAGTCAGGTAAGTCTCTCTTTAATTTTCTTTCATAAGCTTTTGAGTCTACTGTTGCCTCTGTGGCGATTATTCCCAGCCTCTTTAGATGATCTGTCCCCATAATAGCTCTAGTCCCTGGATCAATGACCCCAATAACCGGTATATCTAAATTTGAAATAAGAAATCTAAAGGCAACTGCTGTCGCCGTATTACAGGCTATTACCAAGGCTTTGATATCCCTAGCTAATAGAAAGCTCACAGCATCTCTGGTCAACTTTAGTATTTCCCTGCGAGATCTGGTTCCGTAGGGAACCCTAGCTGTATCACCATAGTAGACTATATTCTCTCCTGGCAGGAGCCTCTTTATCTCCTTGAGGACAGTCAATCCACCTACTCCAGAATCAAAGACTCCAATTGGTCTATTTGACATGATTACCTCGTTTCCGAACTAAATACTAAGTCGTATTTATCCTTGAAATAGAAAAAAGCCCTACCCAACTGGCTCTCGTCTTCAAATATTCCAAAAACCGTCGGGCCGCTTCCACACATTAGCGAAGCCTGAGCTCCCATGGCCAGCATCTTATCTTTAATTTCTTTTATATCTGGATCCAAACTCATAGTTACAGCCTCTAACTTGTTTTCCATCTTTTCATATAGGCTCTGATAATCCTTTTCTGAAATAGCTCGGGCAATGCCATCGATATCGACTCTTTCTCCAGCCATCGGCACTACCCTCTTGTAAACATAGGGCGTTGACACACCGATACCTTTATTTACGAGGAGCACCTTCATTCCTTCTAGACTCGGTAGCTTGCTTAACTCATCACCTTTACCCTGGCCTAGGCAGGTTCCCCCTTCAAAAAAGAAAGGAACATCAGCGCCAATCTCCCTTCCGATAGACTTCATCTCTTCCTTATTTAAGTCCAGATTCCAAATCTCGTTTAGACCTTTAATCATAGCAGTTGCATTAGAGGATCCTCCTGCTAACCCTGCTGCTATGGGTATATTCTTTTCTATATGCACCCTTAGCCCAGGTTTAGAAGGGCATAGGTCCTTCATCCTATCCCATACACTATAGATGATATTATCCTCATCCATGGGAAGGAGCTTGTAATCACAGCTTATATCCAGCTCATCACCTTCAACGGCTTTGATATGTATTTTGTCTATAATGTCTATCTCTTGAAAAATCGTAACGATATTATGATATCCGTCTTCTCTTTTATCTAGAACATCTAGCGAAAGATTTATCTTAGCTGGGGATTCTAACTCTAACTCCCTCTGCTCTTCAATCTTATCCATTCTCAACCTCACTTTAACAATTACTTTCTTTTGTTATTATATCATAGATTAACCTTTATTTTGAAAATGCTATATTAGCCCATTCTTACCTTTAGTGGCTAAAAATCAAAGACTAAGATATTCATCATTTAATCCTTGACATGGGCCTCTTCTTTCCTGTATAATATTGATTTATTTGACATTCTTTTAATTTTTATGTATAATTATAACTTAAGCGAAGAGCTTTTCGCTTATGAATTTTAGAAATCAGGATTTCAGAAAGGGCTGATATTATTGAAACACAATGATTGCTTAGATGGAATCAAGAATGAAGTCAAGGATAACATTGGCAAGAAGGTAATCCTTAGGGCAGACAAGGGTCGTAAGAGAATTGTCACCAGCGAAGGGGTTATCACTCATGCCTATCCGAGCCTTTTCACAGTTAAGGTGAGCAACCAGTACGATGTAGAGAGGACAGTATCCTATACCTACACAGACGTTTTGACATCAACTGTAATGTTAAAATTCATCAATTAGGCCTCGGCCAAGAGTAAAAGAGCCTTTTGGCTCTTTTTCTTTGCAAAAAAACAGCAGCCCCTAAAGGGCTGCATTTTTTATTTGGCCTCTCTTTTTTGTTGCTGTTGAGCCAATTCTTCTTTTTCAATTATCTCCTTGGTCTTCATAAGCCTTACTATGGTAGCTCTTTCGTTTTCGTCAAGCTTCATGGTAATGTGCTTAATTGTATCTTCAAGATCAGGGATAGTCCTATGCTCTAGGGCATTTACCCTTCTCCTTGTAGATTCAATCTCATCAGCTAGTAGCTGACAGGCTTTTTCAACTTCAGCCAGCTGAAGCAACTTATCCATAACTCTATTGAGCCTTAGGATTGCGTCGTCTAACTCTGCTGACGTCTGGAGATAGCCATAAGGGTATATTTTATCCTCTGAAAAACCAGAGGTATCAAAGTGCATATCTGGAATATTAACACTCATGACATTTATAGTCCTAATATCTACCCCTAAACTTGCCAGTGGAAAAGACACAGCGCTCTCAAGCATTTCAGGACTCATTTCAGAAGAAGCTTGGAGGAAGTCCCTAAAGGACTGGGCCAAGTCTTCCTCTACTTTTATCCTAAGTTCTTTATTCTTTCTTATGAGTTCAATAAATCTCCTCATAAGCTCGTCTTGCTTGTCTTCCAGAAGCTTGTGTCCTCTCTTTGAGGTGGCGAGTCTGGCTTTTAATATAGATAATTCACTACGGGTAGGAGTTACCTTTAAAACAGCCATTTAATCAACTCCTATTCTGGTAGATACTTTTCTATTAATCTGTCGTCAATTCTGTTTAATTCAGTCTTCGGTATTATCTTTAGAAGCTCCCAGCCTAGGTCAAGAGTTTCGTCAATGGTTCTATTTGTATAATAACCTTGGTCTACGTATCTCTTGTCAAATTCTGTAGCAAACTTTGAGAATGCCTTGTCCGCGTCGGTTAGGGCAGTCTCTCCTAGAATTACGGCCAACTCCCTAGCCTCGATACCAGAAGTGTAAGCTGCGTAAATCTGGTTCATCGTGTCGGCGTGGTCTTCTCTAGTTTTTCCTTCACCAATACCGTCGTCCTTAAGTCTTGATAGCGAAGGTACGATATTAATCGGTGGGGTAATACCTTGGTTGTTTAGCTCCTTGGAAAGAATAATCTGACCTTCGGTAATATAACCCGTTAAGTCAGGAATCGGGTGAGTGATGTCATCTTCAGGCATGGTCAGAATTGGAATCTGAGTGATTGAACCCCTTCTTCCATAAATCCTACCTGCTCTCTCGTAGATTGACGCCAGGTCTGTATACATGTAACCTGGATATCCTCTTCTACCTGGAACTTCCTTTCTAGCTGCCGAAATCTCTCTCATAGCCTCTGCATAGTTAGTCATGTCGGTCATTATAACCAGAACGTGCATGTCCTTTTCAAAGGCTAGGTATTCAGCTGCTGTTAGAGCCATCTTTGGAGTTGCTAGTCTTTCGATAGCTGGGTCATCCGCTAGGTTCATAAACATTACAGCCCTGTCAATAGCACCTGTTTTTTCAAAATCATCAATAAAGTACCTTGCTTCTTCAAAGGTGATACCCATGGCTGCGAAAACTACTGCGAAGTCTTCGTCTGACCCTACTACGTTGGCTTGTCTGGCAATCTGTGCAGCTACCTGGTTATGTGGAAGTCCAGATCCTGAGAATATTGGAAGCTTTTGCCCCCTTACCAGAGTGTTAAGTCCATCTATACAGGATATTCCCGTCTGGATAAACTCGTCTGGATACTCTCTCGCTGCTGGGTTAATAGGAGAACCGTTAATGTCTCTTCTTTCTTCTGGAATAATTGCCGGTCCACCGTCAATTGGATTACCCCTACCGTCAAAGGTTCTTCCAATTAAATCTTCAGAAACTCCCAACTCTAGTGGTCTTCCTAAGAACCTAACGGTCGTGTCCTTTAAGTTGATTCCTGAAGATCCTTCGAATAGCTGAACCATCGCTGCATCTTCTGAAATCTCAAGAACTCTTCCGGTTCTAACTTCTCCATTCTGAAGCTGGACTTCTACCAGCTCCTCGTACTTAACCCCTTCAATCCCCTCTACCATCATAATAGAGCCGACTACTTCGGTAACTGTCTTATATTCTCTAAGCACCTTGGACACCTACCTTTTCGATTAGTTCATTTATCTCTGAAACAATTTCTGCATTTATCTCTTCAAATACAGCTAAGTCTTCCTCTCCTATCAGCTTAAGCCTTGCAATTCTCTCTCTGACAGGCGTGGTTATAATATCTGCTACCGGAACCTTACACCTTACTCCCTCTAGAGCCTGGTGGTAGTAATTCAAGATAGTTCCTAGCATATTCTCCTGTTTCTTAAGTGAACAGTAGGTATCTATCTCATGGTAAGCGTTTTGCTGAAGGAAGTCTTCTCTCAGCGATTTAGCTACTTCTAGTTTAATCTGGTCTTCTTCTGATAGTGACTCTCTACCAACAAGTCTTACTATCTCTAGTAGGCCATTTTCATCCTGAAGGATACCCATTGCTTCCTTTCTCATATCTGAGAAAGGACCATCTAGGTACTCGTCGATAAATTCGTCCATCTTCTCCTGATATAGCGAGTATGACTCTAGCCAGTTTATAGCTGGGAAGTGTCTTGCATAGGATAGCGCGTAGTCAAGTCCCCAGAAAACCTTAACGTTTCTAAGAGTAGACTGTACTACTGGGTCAGAAAGGTCTCCACCTGGAGGTGAAACCGCTCCGATTGCTGTCAATGCCCCTTCTCTTCCCTCGGTTCCAAGGCTGATTGCCTTACCAGCTCTTTCGTAGAATTCTGCAATTCTAGAAGACATGTATGCTGGGTAACCCTCGTCACCAGGCATCTCCTCTAGACGTCCAGACATCTCTCTAAGTGCTTCCGCCCATCTAGATGTAGAGTCGGCCATCATAGCTACTGAGTAACCCATATCCCTAAAGTACTCGGCAATGGTAATACCTGTATAGATTGAAGCCTCTCTAGCTGCTACAGGCATGTTTGAGGTATTGGCAATTAGCACCATCCTCTTCATCAGCGATTCTCCAGTCCTTGGGTCTTCAAGCTTAGGGAACTGGTTAAGTACTTCCGTCATCTCATTTCCACGCTCTCCACAACCTACGTAGACAATAATGTCTGCGTCGGCCCACTTTGCTAACTGGTGCTGAACTACCGTCTTACCAGATCCGAAAGGCCCTGGTATTGAGGCTGTTCCACCCATAGCTACTGGGAAGAATGTGTCGATAACCCTTTGTCCTGTAATAAGCGGTGTATCTGGGTCAAGCTTTCTAGCGAAAGGCCTACCCTTTCTTACTGGCCACTTTTGGACCATGGTAAGTTCGATTTCTTTACCGTCTTTTTCCAGTACACAGACCGTGTCCTGAATAGTGTGCTCACCGGATTTAATTTCCTTTACCTTGCCGGATACTCCAGCTGGTACCATTATCAAGTGATTTACAACGGCGTTCTCTTGAACTTCTCCAATTACGTCTCCCTCTTGCACTTCATCGCCTTGGGACACCTTAGCTTGAAAATCCCATAGCTTTTCCCTGCTCAGGCTTGGAACTTCAATTCCCCTGGTTAGGAAATCACCGGCTGCTGCCTGCATCATATCCAGAGGTCTTTGAATACCGTCGAACATCTCTTCTATTAGACCGGGTCCAAGCTCTACAGAAAGAGGTGCTCCAGTGGTATACACTGGCTCTCCTGGTCCTATACCTGTGGTCTCTTCGTAAACCTGGATAGAGGCTTGGTCGCCTCTCATCTCGATAATTTCACCGATGAGCTTATCTTCAGAAACTTCAACTACGTCGTATATGTTGGCTTCTTCTAATCCTTCAGCAACTACTAAAGGCCCTGAAACTTTAATTACTTTTCCAACTTTCAATATAAGCTCTCCTTTACAGTATATTAGTTCCTACTGCTTTTTCTACGTTCCTATCTACCCTGGCCAGGCCTATGCCCATACTTCCCTGGTTAGATGGAATTAAGATAATAGCAGGAACCAATTGGTTATTATATTTATCTATCGTATCTTGCACTTCCTGGCCCATCTGTTCTGTAATAAAGATGACACCATAATCGTCATTGGCAAGTCTGTCTATAGTTTGGCTGGTCTCTTCCTTGCCTATAGGTGTATAAACATGAACGCCTAAGGCCCCAAAGGCCAGTACTGAGTCCTTATCTCCCACTACGGCTACTTTATACATTGGTCTCACGCAACCTTTCACTAATAAAATCCGAGGATAGGTGGTTCAACTTAGATACTAGGATAATTCTGACATTTTGAACTTCTCTTTCTATTGCATTTAAGTAAGCAAAGATGACTTCTGGTCCGTAGGTGATAAATTTAGTGTCACCTAAAAGCTCTAGTTGATAGTTATCTAGTGCTTTTTCAAAATCAGAAAGTCTGTCAGTTTCCCTATAAGAATCATAGGCCTTCCTCAATGAAGATCCAATGCTTCTGGCTGAAAATCTATCGATAATCTGTTCTACATCTTGATAGTAGGAATTCACTAATTCTGTTATTGAAATACTCCCTCCATCTAAGAAGAACTTTTTAGCCTCAGCCACATCCTTGTGCTGCTTCTTCATCCTAAACATAGCCATTAGGTTGGCATAATCTATGCTGTCAGAAACATAATCTTGAAGTTCTTCATACCCTAGAATGTCAGCTAGCATTATCATTTCTTTAAAATAAAGCTTGTCAACCAATAGCTCAATTAGCTGAGGATCCTTAGCTTCACTTAGTTCTGTGTAATGCTCTGCTAAAATGTCCTGGTACATATCGTTTAAACTTCTGTACCCCTGACGACTTTCGTCAATCCTGCCAATAGGGATAAGTAAATCTTCTGACTGGGTCTGTAAAAAATGGTCCTTTAGCTTTACCTTAAGATTGTGGGCATCGTACTTAAGGCCCATCAACTCAACTAGCTCTTTATCTGGAACTATGTCGTAAAGCTCACCATAGGTTTTTACTAGCTCCCTGGACAAGGCAGTTTCATAGTCTTCAATTCTTTCGATTCCATCGAAAGATTCACCGTATTTAGTATCTCTTAGGATTCTAACCGCCTCAGCAAAATCTCTAGCATCAGCGAGTCTATTGTAATCCTCAGCTCTAAGAAGTTTCTTTTCCCTAAGCCTTACTGTAGTGGAAGAATTTATATAATCTTCTCTTTTCAAGCTTCTCACTTCCTTTCGCCAAAGATACTCTGGGCTATTTCTCCTTCTGTCTCAGTCCTAACAAAATCGACTAGGTCCGAAAACTTATAATTGTACAGGATATCTCCCTGTCTAAGGACAAATCCTGAGTCAACTTTCTCTTCATCTACAGCTAAGCTTAAGCCGCTTAGGTCTACTTCCCTTCCTTCTTGTAAAAGAATGGTTTCGCCGCCTTTAAGGCCTACCTTCTCTACAGCTTTTTTAATAAACTCAGTGTAGTCTTCATCTGAAAGACCATTAAGTGCTTCCTTAGCCATAGAGTATACCTTCTCTAAAACGCCTTGCTTGGCAGCTAGCTTAGCATTTCTAACTCCAAGTTCTGCTGCATTTACAGCCCTCTCCTTGGCGTTCTCTGCATTTCTGTGGCCTTGTTCGATTAGTCTTTCCTTTTCTCTTTCTGCTGCTTCTCTTTCAGGTTTGATAAGGGCTTCTATTTCTTTCTCCGCCCCAGCTTCAATACTAGCTACTTGGGCTTTTGCGTCTGCCAAGATTTTTTCTCGAATATTTTCAAGATTTGACATTGAGTCCCCCTATCTTAGAACTGTACTCCATTGAATAGCATTAGTGAAATAATAAATGCTAGGATAGCGTAAGTCTCAACCATTACTGCATAAACAATACCCTTAGCCTGCTCAGCTTCGTTCTTAGCAAGAATGTTAAGTCCAGCTACTGAAACCTTTGACTGGTAGTTTGCTGACAGTAGTCCAACAAATCCTACTGGAAGAGCTGCCATAACCATGTAAAGTCCCTGTGAAAGTGACATATCTGGGCTTAGAGATCCTAGCATCATAAGTCCAATTACGAAACCGTAAAGTCCTTGTGTTCCAGGAAGTAGCTGTAATACAAGTGACTTACCGAACTTCTCTGGCTCTTCTACTACGATTGCCGCTGCTGCCTCTCCTGCTCTACCTACCCCAAGGGCTGATCCTATACCTGAGATTATTACCGCAATTGCAATTCCAAGTCCTCCCATTACTACTCCACCATACTGCTGCATAAACGTTCCAAAAGTGCTCATGTTTTCCATTGTTTTTCCTCCTCTTATTCAATGTTTAAATGTTTTGGTTCAGGTCTTAGGCTATTAAATGGCTTTCCTCCACCCTCGTAGAATTTCCCAAAGAACTCTACATAAGTCAGCCTTGCATTGTGTACATAGGCTGATAGGTAGGATAGGAAGGCGTTGAACAGGTGTCCAAAAACAAAGACAACTACTGCTCCTATAACTCCACCTGCAGAACCCATCATCATATCAATTATCATGTTAAGTGCCAGGGCAATGTAGCCACCTGACAGTGAAAGTGCCATCAATCTTGAATAGGAAACTAGGTCTCCAACCCAAGACGAAATTCCGTACAGTTCATAAACTCCAACGGCTAATCTTAGGGCAGGATTTTTATTTTCCCTAGCTGCAAACAAGACAATTCCAATCATACCTGCGATTAAAATCCACTTGGCAACATCTCCTACTCCCTTTGAAAGAGTTCCCGTCATTGAAAGAAGTAGCACCCCTCCGCTGATTACTACGATATACCATAGTCCAACGTCGAAAAATGCCCCTGCCAGGTCTCCATCTCTAATACTCATATAAGCCGCCACTGCCAGTCCAGCAAATAGGTGAATAACACCTAGGATTACCGAAATTATCAGCAGTAGGTTTGTATTCCCTGAATCAATCAGAGGTGTGTAGGGTAAATCGTATCCAAAGAAAGATCCAAAGACCAATCCCCACAAACATGTACTCAATCCTAAATAAAAGAAAAACTTTAAATTCTTTTTAGTAGCCTTGTCTAGGTTAAACATCCTTAGACCTACAAACGTAGCTATGGTTACTAAAAGCCCATACCCTAAGTCTGCAACCATCATCCCAAAGAAAAACCAATAAAATATGGCTAGGAATGGAGTTGGGTCTATCTCATTGTACTGAGGTAGGGCATACATGCTGGTGATGTTTTCAAAGACTGAAACCAACTTTCCATTCTTCAATAAGATAGGTACATCCTTAGAGTCCCTATCCGCCTCCTCAAGCTCTAAATAATTATAATCTAGATTGTCTTCAATTATTTTAACAAAATCATCTGACCTGTTAGTTGGTATATATCCTTGAAGAATCTCTAGATTGCTTATTTTCCCGAACTTATGAGATGCAGCTAACTTTATCTCTTCGCTCTTAAGGTATTCATAGTAAATCCTCAGATCCGCAAGATGGCTAACTTCTAAGGCTAGCTGACCTTGTAAATCTGCTTTTCTAGCTTTTAATTCAGAAATCTCTCTATCCAGTCTTTCAAGCTCTTCCGATGGCTTTAGCTGCCCCTTTAACGATATGGGGTTAAAACCATTGGTTCGAAAAACCTCCATTGCTTCACTGTACTCCGACCTATGGATAATAGCCATAATATATGAATTGGAATCTTGACTAGAAACCTTTTCAAAAGAGCTGTACTTTAGCTCATCCATGGCCTGCCTTAGCTCCGACTCCTTTGTAGACTGAATGCTACCAAAGGAGATGTAAACTTCACTGCTTCCTTCATTTACATCCTCAATACTTACGCTCAAGTCCTTCCATGGAGTAAGTTGTACTATCTCTGACTCCTTGCTATGGACCTCGGATCTGATTACCTCTACTTCTTGGGTAATCTCCCTAAGCTGCTTGTAAAGATTGTCAAATCCTAGCTTTGAGCCAATCTCTCCGATCTGCTCAAAGGTGTAGGTAGGCTTGCCTTCCTTCATGGCTTTTAATCCAGTTGGAGCTTCTTCCAAAGGCTCAAGTAGATTTATCATCCATTGGACCTTAGAAAGTTCTGTTGCGTTTTTTTCAGTGGCAATAGGTGAATGTACTTTTTGCAAATCTTCTTCAGATTCAATTTCAGAAAAATGAACCCATTCGAAGTTTTGCAAGGCGTCTAAAAGCTTTTCTCTATCGCTTTTGAAGGCGAATAGATTAAACTTACTCATATCGACAATTGCCATTAACTCACAACCTTCTCAATAATTTTTCTAACTGCCTGCTCTAAGTCTGAAGAAGATACCTGGCCTAGTTTCTCCGCCTCTTCTTTCCCTCTTGCGACTATAGGTTCGGCTAACTTCTCACCCTCTTCTACCCCGGCTTTTACAATCTCGTCGGCCTTATCCTTGCCCTGACGAATTATTTCACTGGTTTCGTCTGAGATAGAACTTCGAGCTTCATCGAGCTTTCTTCGGCTGTTAACCATTGCCGCCTCAATCATCTCTTCTGCTTTTTTCTCAGCTTCTTTAACTAGCTGAATTGCATCCATACCTTCACCTCCATATCCAAGGACTCTGTTTTCTCCTATGAAAATCCTTTTCCTAACGGATATCACAGGAGAATGTTGGTCTTATGTATCAAACCACTTTAATTATATGACACATTGAACCTGATTTCAAGAAAATTGTTAAACAAATATTATTTGGACAAAGGTTTTCATAGCCCAATCTAAGTAACTGCCTGAACTAAGAAAAAAAGACAGCCTATTCAAATATCCGAATAAACCGTCTTTTTCATATAGTCTATTTAGTTCCGAACAACCTATCCCCTGCATCTCCAAGGCCAGGTAGTATATATCCATTTTCATCTAGGCATTCGTCAAGAGCAGCAACATAAATCTTTACATCTGGATGATTTTCATTAACCGCCTGAACTCCTTCTGGGGCTGCGATCACACACAAGAACTTGATATTTTTAACACCGCGGTTCTTCAAAAATGTTATAGCCGCAACAGCTGAGCCTCCTGTAGCCAACATAGGATCTAGGAGGTAAATTTCCCTTTCAGCTGCATCTGTAGGCAGCTTACAATAGTATTCTACTGGGCTTAAAGTCTCAGGATCCCTGTAAAGGCCAATATGACCCACCTTAGCGGCTGGGAGTATTGATAAAATACCTTCAACCATACCAAGGCCTGCCCTCAGTATAGGAACTATCCCCTGCTTCTTACCAGCGATAAGATGACCCGTCGTCATACCCATAGGAGAGTCGACTTGGATCTCCTCTAAGTCTAAATCCCTGGTAACCTCATAGGCCATAAGGGCAGAGATTTCCGTAACAATCTCTCTAAATTCCTTAGCTCCAGTCCTTTTGTCCCTTAACAAGGTCAGCTTGTGTCTAATAAGCGGGTGCTGAAAAATAGTTACATTGTCCATTTACTCCTCCTCGATAGCCTTAATCTTATCCAGTCTTCTTTGATGTCTATCACCTTCAAAGTCTGCCTCTAAAAAATTAATCAATATATCCTTGGCAATTTCTACTCCGGTAATCCTCTCACCTAAGCAGAGGACTTGGGCATCGTTATGGCCCCTAACTGCCCTAGCTGTAAAGCTATCGGTTACGTGAGCTGCCCTTATGCCTTTAACCTTGTTACAGGCTATAGACATGCCAACTCCAGTACCACAAATAGCCACTCCTAGGTCAACATCTCCTTGGATAATACCATCACATATTTTCTTGCCATAGTCTGGATAATCAACCGACTCTTCTGAGCTAGTACCGTAATCCACATAGGTGTAGCCCTTAGCCTCTAATAAAGCCTTGAGCTCTTCCTTTAAGTGAAAACCGCCGTGGTCACTTCCAATTCCTATTTTCATAAATCTCACCCCACATTTATAATTACCCTATTGTATTTATAACTAATCAATATTTAACATTTCCACTGGCCGCTTTTTTCATCCTATTCATTATTGCAAAACCTAAACCCTCTTCCTCTGGACCTTCTGCCAGAATAATATCCACTCCCTGCCTATCAAATTCCCTAAGCTGGGCAAATAAGATCTTGGCCCCTTGACTAAGGTCCGCCTCACGGCCTAAGGATAAGAGGACGTCCGCATCGTAAAGGCTTAAATTCTCATCAAAAGTTAGGACCCCAACTTTTTTTCCAGCCCTCCTAGCTTGGACAATCTCTTCAGCTATTGCCCCACTGTAATCTTCCCTAGTCCTAGAAAATAAAATCATCTCAGCCTTAGGCGAGTAGTGGGCATACTTTTGACCCGGCGACTTAGGAATGGCCTCTTCATCTACTAAGGACTGGTCATAGGTTATATCTGGCAATAAACCCTTTAATTTCTCTACTCCGTAGTAGCCAGGTCTCAGTATCCTGGGCTTATCCCCAGAAAGGTCTACTACAGTAGACTCGATTCCTATGGGACAGGCTCCTCCATCTATAATAAGTTGAATTTTTCCATTTAAATCAGAGTAGACATCATGGGCATTGGTCGGCGAAGGCCTTCCACTAAGGTTGGCACTTGGAGCAGCCAGTGGATATCCTGACAGGTTGATAATCTCCCTAGCAATTTCATTATCCGGCATCCTAACAGCCACAGTATCCCCACCTCCGGTCACAATATCCGGCACCATCTGACTCTTTTTAAAGATAAGGGTTAGAGGTCCTGGCCATAGATCTATAAGGCCCTGGGCTTCCTTCGGCACTTCCTCAACCAAGGGATAAAGGTCTTCAACCTTTCCAATATGCAAGATCATCGGGTTATCACTAGGCCTACCTTTAACCTGAAAAATTTTTTCAACAGCGTCTGAATCTAAGCCATTTCCCGCTAAGCCATAGACCGTTTCAGTAGGTATAGCCACAAGGCCCGAGTTCTTAATAATTTCTGCCGCCTTTTCCAAACAAGGCACGCAATCCTCAACCCTAATAACCTCAAGAACTTGGGTATGATAGGCTCCGTCAGTAGGTTCAATTCTTGGATCCTTATGGATAGCCATGGTCACACCATATTTAATCAAAATATTCCTCTCTATCTTATCGATAATATTGTGAGCCTTCAACAGTGATAAGTTGGCTGGTATCTCTACGTCTACTGAACCCATCCTCATTCCCCTACCATAGTCGTGAACCTCTAGGTCATGATAACCCATGACGTACTGGCCCTTCATTATCTCCTTGCCAATATTTTCAATAAGCTCTTCGTCTGGCTTCTCCCCTAAGAGAATGGATACAGTGCTAAAAGCAAAGTCCCATCCAGTTTTAAAGACAAAGAATGATATTATCAAGCCTGCGTAACCATCTAAATTAAAGCCGGTGACGTTAGAAATTATACCTGCAGCTAAAATCCCTGAGCTAGCTATTACATCATTTATTGAGTCCTTAGCTACCCCTTCATTTAGGGAAGAGTTAATTTTAATAGCCAGCCTATGATTGTAGTAGTACATATAAACTTTAATTAAATTAGAAACCACTAGAATAGCAATAGCCGCCTTGGTAAAAACCTTAGGCTCTGGATTTCTGATTGATATGATAGACTCTTTGAAGAGCTCAAATCCCACAAACATAATCACCAAAGCCACCACAAAGGAAGCTACATACTCTAGCCTGCCGTGGCCATAGGGATGCCTTTCATCTGCTGGCATGTTGGAAACCCATGATCCTAGGATAGCTATTATTGATGTAAGGCAATCACTAAGATTATTAAAGGCATCGGATACCAAGGCTATACTACCTGAAATCAAGCCAACAGCCAGTTTACCTAGAAATAATATTACATTGAAAAATAGACCTAAGGCCCCAGACAAGGTTATATACTTGGATTGGACGCTAGGGTTTCCAGTGTACTGATAGTCTTTTATGAAAATTTTCGCTAATAATCCTAACATAAGCCTCCTAAATCCCTAGCCCAATCTCTATCATATGCCTTAGGCTCCTCTCCCTTTCTTTTGCAGTCATCGCCTCTCCAGTATGGAAGGAGTCAGAGACTGTCAGAAGGGTCAGAGCCTTGACCCCAGCCCTAGCTGCCAGGCAGTAGAGAGCGTAGGTCTCCATATCTACTGCCAAAATACCCATCTGCTCCCACTTCTTCCAATCATCTTCAATTTGATTGTAGAAAATATCTGAGGTGATTATATTTCCCACCAGATATTGAAGGCTCTTTTCTCTAGCCAATTCAACCCCCTTAGATAAGAGTTCATAGGAGGATATGGCAGAGAAAGTTCCCTCTAACTCATACTGGTAGGCAAAATTCGAGTCAGTACAGGCTCCTTGAGCAAAGATTATATCTCCCAAAGCTACGTCCGGCTGATAAGTCCCGCAAGAGCCTATCCTAACCAATTCCTTAACTCCGTAACCATGGATTAGCTCATGGGCGTAAATCCCTATGGAGGCCATTCCCATCCCCGTTCCCATAACTGAAACTTTCTGGCCCTTGTAGTAGCCAGTATAACCAAACATATTTCTAATGTCGTTAAAGAGAAAATAATCCTCTAGAAAATTTTCTGCCAGGTACTTAGCCCTAAGGGGATCCCCTGGCAGGAGAATTTTTTCAGCTATATCCCCAACTTCTGCTCTATTATGTATTGTCGACATATCTATCCTTTCTAAAATCCCAGCTTCTTAAGCCTCGAGCTTATCTCATCTATCACTGAACTCCCAGTGTATTTAACATTCCCAATTCTATTTATCCTTGTTATTCCCATAAGGGAATTACTGGCGAAGGCCGAGTTAAAATCAGCCAGTTCCCCTTCCTCTATCCTTACTTCCTCTGCCCCGTATTCATCGATAATAAATTGCCTCATAGTCCCAGGCAGAAGACCACTGGGAATCTCAGGTGTTAGAATCTTTGAGCCACTGACAAAGAAAACATTAGATATTGCACCTTCAGTCACCAATCCCCTTTCATTAACAAAAAGGACTTCATCAAAACCTGCCTCTCTAGCCTTCTCAAGCTCTAAAATATTTTCATAGTAACAAAGGGTCTTGTGGTAAATTAGGCTAGAGGTTGAATTTTTCAACACCTCTGTCCGTCCGAAATCAAGACCCCTATCTCTGGTAGCCTGATTATAAGTATCTTTCCTGGTCTCAAAGATTGTGTTTTTATCACTTACCATAATTTTAAGGGCATAGGACTTCTTACCCTCGTTACTTATAAATTTCTCGACTTCTTCAGAGACCTGCTTGTCAATAGACAAGAATTCCAGTCCCTTAGCTAGCCTATCCATATGCTCTTCTAGGAAAAGAGCCTTACCTTGAACCACCTTTATAGTTTCGAACACTCCCTTACCAAAGGCAAAGCCTTGATCTAACTCAATCATCTGTACTGGCTTCTTATCTCTTTGTACTGGTGGTAGTCTAAACTCTGGAAACCATCAGTCTTTGCCTGGTTAGGATTCCTATGGACCTCCACCATAACTCCATCTAAACCTGCTGCTAGGCTAGCCTTCACCATAGGACCTACTAGGTCCCTTCTACCTGTACCGTGGCTTGGATCTGCAATAACTGGAAGGCCAGTCTTTAACTTAACCAAGGTAGCCCCCGCCAGATCTAAGAGGTTTCTCGTAGATGGGTCGTAAGACCTGATGCCTCTTTCACATAGGACCACCCGGTCATTTCCTTCGTTGACTATATATTTGGCCGCTCCTACCCACTCGTCTAGGGTGGCGGAGAGCCCCCTCTTTAAGATAATAGGCTTGTCAGTTTGACCTAGGAGCTTAAGGAGCTCATAATTATACATATTTCTGGCTCCGACTTGAAAGGCGTCTACATAGGGATACATTTTATCTATGGCCGACTCCTTTAGAACTTCAGTAACAATAGGTAGGCCATATTCCTGACCAGCTTCATAGATATACTTGATTCCCTCATAGCCTAAGCCCTGAAAAGACTTTGGGCTAGTCCTGGG
The DNA here is from genome assembly GCA_964523385.1 of uncultured Peptoniphilaceae bacterium. Classification (GTDB taxonomy): domain Bacteria; phylum Bacillota; class Clostridia; order Tissierellales; family Peptoniphilaceae; genus CAZFXW01. Next base: position 35,680 of record CAZFXW010000004.1, read on the forward strand.
CTTATAGGCCCCACCCCTGAGAATGTCTACACCTATCTTCTTTAGCTCCCTAGCCTCTTCCATAATATGCTCTCTAGATTCTATAGAGCAGGGTCCAGCAATAAAGACAGGGTCTTTTCCCAAGGTTACACCACCTATATCAACTTCACTTCGACTAGCTTTAAAACTTACTAGCACTTTTCCCTCCATTCTATTTCCTCGGTATCAAAATAAGCCTTAAAGGCCATCAACAACCCCTTAGCCTTTAATAGCATTTCTTCGTATTCTTCTTCCGGATCTGATAGACCAGTGATAGCACCGCCAAGACCCATTGTTACCTTCTGGTCCTGGATTATGGCTGTTCGTATAACTATATTAAAGTCTATGGCTCCAGTTCTTGAAACATAGCCTATTGAACCTGAATAAATTCCCCTATCCCAGGTTTCTAACTCGTTTAAAAGCTCTACCGCCCTTTTCTTAGGTGAGCCTGTCATAGATCCACCAGGTATAGCCGCCTTAAAAAGCTCTATTGGATGGTAAGCTTCTTTGATTTGACCGGTCACCGTGCTTACTAGCTGGTGGAGGGTGGAGTAAGTCTCTACCTCCATTAATTTAGGCACTCTAACAGTTCCCGGCCTACACACCTTAGAAAAGTCATTCCTTAATAGATCTAAAATAATCATATTTTCAGCAAAAGTCTTGTCATCTTTTGAAAGCTCTTCAATCAGCCTTTGGTCCTCAGCTGGGTCCGCCCCCCTTCTCACTGTTCCCTTAATAGGCTTACTCTCAGCCTTTCCTGTAAGGTCTACAGTGATAAACCTCTCCATAGATGAAGAGCAGATAGAGATATCCCCAAACCTTAAAAGAGCCGAATATGGCGCAGGACTAGCCTTTCTTAGCTCAATATAATAGTCAACTGGGTCTACAGAAATGTCTAGATTCAACATATTTGTCATACAAAGCTGCCACACTTCTCCAGCCTCAATTAAAGCTATAACCTCTTCAATCCTATCCTTATAAGCTTCCTTGCCCAGGTTGAAATAGGCTTGGATAGGCTCTTTTTCAACTGGTTTCTTCTTATAATTCACTTCTTTTTGTAAAACTTTCTGAACTTCATCGTACCAGCTGTCATCAAGGGCAGATAATATATAGAGCTCTTTCTCCAAATGGTCAATAACAACTGCCCTATCTATGTATTGGAAAAGGGCATCTGGTTGGCCTTGACCATATCTCTCTATAGGAACCTTGTTCTGAGCTCCGTAACCAAAATAGCCAATATAGCCTAGTTGAAATTCAAAGGGTAAATTTTTATACTTTCTACACCTAATCTTACTAGAGAAATACTGGAAAATATCCATATCTTCAATAATCTCTAGCCCACCTTGCTTCTGAATCTGCACCTGGTTTTCCTCAGCCCAATAAGTCACAATATAACCTTTTTTCTCATTGGTCATACCGAAAATGCTAAACCTAGAATAGTCTTCAATTATAGCTGAGCTGTCCAACCACTGGACACCAGGGTACTCGTGATTCAACCTGTGGAAAACTTCTTCGGCCCCAAGGTCGAGGCTAATCTTCTTATAGTGGATGTCCTCCCTAGGTATGTATCCAGATAGCCTGAGGAAGTTTTCCATTAGTGGTCTAGACTCCTGGCTCCCTATTGATTCAGGGTGAAACTGGACT
>CAZFXW010000005.1:0-23476 GCA_964523385.1 uncultured Peptoniphilaceae bacterium
TTTTCCCACGCCATAGCTAAGGAAAAATTCCACTCTTCTAAACTTCTTGCTTCTCTGGTGGAAGCCGGAGAGCTAGGGGGCAAGTTGAGCCAGACTCTAGCAGATATGTCGGATTATTACATGGAAAAATCAAACACCGAAAGGCTGATTAAATCTTCTCTAATCTATCCTTTAATCCTACTTTTAGTGTCAATTTTTGTCGTCGTCTTTATGCTAGTCCAAGTCTTGCCCAGCTTTAGCCGGCTCTTCGAAGGAAGGGGCCAAAATCTACCTGGTCCGACGGCGGCCCTACTTTTAATTAGCCAATTCCTAGCTAACTACGGCTTGTTTATTCTGCTCCTAATCATAACTATTACCGGATGCTTGGCCCTAGCCTATAAGAAAAGACCGGATATTAAATTAGCCCTAGACAAGGCTTGGCTGAATTTCCCCCTCTGGGGCTCAATTGTCAGTTTAAATATTAGCCAGACTACAGCTGTAAACCTAGCCATCCTATCTAGCTGTGGAGTCTCAGTTATCGAAGCTTTAAAAATTACAGGGGAGGGCCAATCCAACGCTTATGTGGAGGAGATATTTGAGGAAGTATCTAAGAAGATTTCAACTGGCGTCGACCTAAGCCTAGCCTTTGAGGAGTCTCAGCTCTTTTCCAAGCTCTTTGTCTCTATGGTGGAAGTGGGAGTCCAATCATCTACATTGCCAGAGGTTATGAAAAAGACAGCCGACTACTATAAAAAGGAACTAGAACACAAAACCAAGATGGTCCTTTCTTACTTTGAACCGATAATGATTATGGTTATGGCTCTAATCGTAGGCTTTATAGTTATCTCCATAGCTCTACCTATGTTTGAATTGACCAACCTATAATAGACTCAGAATAGGACAGCAAATGGGCAAAAAAACAGGCAATCCGGGTGGGATTGCCTGTTTTTCTTTAATTAATTGTCACTAGTCTATTCTCTTTAGCCCAATTCTCTCTTTTTTCTTATCCACATCTATAACCTGGACTTCCACCTCATCTGATACTTTTACTATATCCGAAGGATGTTTAACAAAGCTCTTAGAAAGGTTCGAAATATGGATAAGGCCGTCGGTCCCAACGCCTATATCGACAAAGGCTCCAAAGTCTACCACATTTCTAACTGTCCCGGTCAGGGTCATGCCTTCTTCTAAATCGTCCATAGATAGGACATCCTGTCTAAGGACAGGGCTTTGGCCCTCTTCCCTCGGGTCCCTACCCGGCTTTTTCAGTTCATGAATAATGTCTTCTAAGGTTGGAATTCCAAGCTCCAGCTCCTGGGCCGTCTCTCTTAAGTCAATCTTATCTAAGTCCCGGTCAAGAAGGGCTGTAGCCGCCTTATAGGACTCAGGGTGGACCCCTGTGTTGTCCAGTGGGTTATCTGACTCTGGAACTCTCATAAAGCCGGCACATTGTTCAAAGGTCTTAGGTCCTATGCCCTTAACCTTTTTCAGCTCCTCCTTAGACTTGATTACCCCAACCTTCCTCTTATACTCTAGTATGCTCTCGGCATTTCTAGCCGAGATACCTGCCACATAGGACAAGAGGGATTTAGAGGAAGTATTTATATCTACGCCGACGGCGTTTACGCAAGATTCCACTACCCCAAAGAGGGACTCTTCTAAGTCCTTTTGATTGACGTCGTGCTGGTACTGGCCAACGCCTATATGCTTAGGCTCAATCTTTACTAGCTCGGCCATCGGATCTTGGACCCTTCTAGCTATAGAGATAGCCCCTCTGATGGTTACGTCTAAATCTGGAAATTCTTCTCCTGCCAACTTAGAAGCTGAATAAACCGAAGCTCCCGACTCGTTGACTATGGTGTAGGAGACCTTTTTTCCTAAGACTGGTAGCAGATGCTCTGTTAAAAATAGCTCTGTTTCCCTTGAAGCTGTCCCATTTCCCAAGGCGATAATATCCACATCGTATTTCTCAATAAGCCTTTTTAAAGTTGCCACAGAACCTTTGACATCGGCCCTAGGCTCGACGGGAAATATGTTGGCCGAATCCAGGTATTCGCCAAACTCTGATATCACTGCCACCTTACAACCAGTCCTAAAAGCTGGGTCTAGACCCATAATAACCCGACCTTTAACAGGCGACTGCATAAGGTAGGGCCTGAGGTTTTCTGCAAAAACCAGAATCGATGCATCGCTGGCACTTTCCGTCAGTTCAGCTCTAATTTGGTTAGAGATTGCTGGATGGATAAGCCTGTCGTAAGAGTCTTGGATAGCTTCATCTACCAACTTTCTCACCTCTTCATCAGAGCTTAGGTTGTATTTTTCAGCGATTTTTATCAGATCTCCACCTTTATCCAGATTAACCCTAACTGAAATCTGGCCCTCTTCCTCACCTCTATTGATGGCTAGAATCCTGTGGGATGGGGCGGTCCTTATTTTTTCGCTATAGTCGTAGTAGTTACTGAAAAGCCCGTTTTCCTCCGCTTCCTTGGTAGCTGTAGTAATCAGATCCCCAGTAAATTTGCCCTTGTCTCTGATATAACCTCTGATTTCTCCGTCCTCAGCAGCCTTACCAGCTATATAGTCGTTGACGTAGGCCAGACCCTCTTCCAAGCTAATCTCTTCTTCAGCCTCTTGAATAACTTCTTCTACCATTTGAACCAGGCTAGAATAATCTGAATCTGCCGACATGGCATAGTCTCCAGCTGGACCATAGCCCAGCTCTTCAGCCACAGTGGCCCTAGTTCTTCTCTTTGGCCTAAAGGGCAGGTAAATGTCATCTACCTCGGTGACGGTCTTGGCCTCTAAGATAGACTTTTCAATCTCATCGGTTAACTCTCCAGTCTCACCAATAAGCCTGATAGCGTCTTCTTTCCTCTCCTGGAGATTTCTATAGAAAGTTAACTTTTCACTCAGGTCTCTGAGGATTTCATCGGTCATTGACCCAGTCATTTCCTTCCTATATCTGGCGATAAAGGGGATTGTATTTCCCTCATCCATCATCTCTACAGCGCTACTCACATGGCCAAGCTTTAAATTAAATTCTTCTGCTAGCTTTTCAATAATATCCATAAGATGCCTTTCTATTCATATTGCTTACATGCTAATTAAATACTCATTTATAAAAGGGTCTAGATCCCCATCTACTACTGCTTCGATATTTCCAGTTTCATGATCAGTCCTGTGATCCTTAACCATTTGATAGGGATTATAAACATAGGAGCGGATTTGAGATCCCCAGCCTATCTGGGTATAAGAGCCTTGAATATCTTCAATCCTTTCCTTTTGTTCTTCTTCAGCGATTTGAAGGAGTCTAGAGTAGAGCATCCTCATAGCCGTCTCCCTATTTGTTATCTGAGACCTTTCCGATTGACACTGAACCACCACTCCCGTTGGTATATGGGTGATTCTAACTGCCGAGTCGGTAGTATTAACGTGCTGGCCACCAGCTCCCGATGCCCTGTAGGTATCAATCTTTAGGTCATTAGGGTCGATATCAATCTCTATGTCCTCGTCTAATTTTGGAAAGACGTCTACCGAGGCAAAGGAGGTGTGACGCCTACCGGAAGTGTCAAAGGGGGAAATCCTAACTAACCTGTGAACTCCCTTTTCTCCCTTTAGATAGCCGTAGACATCCTTACCCTCAATTTCCAAGGTCACCGACCTAATACCTCCCTCAGTGTCTGAGTTGTAATCAACAATGGTAGTCTTGTAACCCTTGGAATTAGCCCAGCGAGTATACATCCTCTGCATAATCTCTGCCCAGTCCTGAGCCTCTAGTCCCCCAACTCCAGCATGGATAGCCAAAAGGGCAGAGTTATGGTCAAACTCTCCAGATAAGAGGGACTCAATCCTAAAGGCCTCCATTTGTTTTTCAGACTCCTTGAGGTTTGCACCTAACTCCTCAAGGAAACCCTCTTCCTCTTCAGCAAGCTCTAGCATTACCTGGGCGTCGCCGATACTTTCTTCTAAATTATGGTAGGTTTCGATGGTAGAATTTAAATCCCTTAACTGATCGATTGTCCTTTGAGCTGCTTCATTGTCATCCCAAAAACCGCTCTCTGCCATCTCGTCTTCCAATTCCTTAGCCTGTTTTTCCTTGGCCTCTAGGTCAAAGAGACTCCTTTAATTCATTTAAAGTTTTTACTAACTTGTCTATTCTGTCCCGGTAGGTCCTGTCTATCATATTACTCCCTTCCACAGCATCTCTTGTATTTCTTCCCTGAACCACATGGACAAGGGTCGTTTCTTCCAACTCTCTCGCCTTTCACTACTGGCTCTTGGGCTGGAGCTGGTTCCCCTCCTCCACTTTCAGATACATTCTTAGCTACTTTTTCCCTTTCAATCCTCTCCGGTCTTTCGATACTGTAGAGCATCCTAACCGTATCTTCCCTAATAGAGTGGTTCATCTCTTCAAACATCTCAAAGCCCTCTTGCTCGTAAGCCCTTACTGGGTTTTGCTGGCCGTAGGACCTAAGGCCAATTCCCTGCCTTAACTGGTCCATAGCGTCTATATGGTCCATCCACTTAGAATCTACAACTCTTAAGAGAATAACCCTCTCTACTTCCCTAAAGTTCTCAGCTCCAACTTCATCTTCCTTGGCCTGGTAGAGCTTAATGCTCTCTTCATAAACATAGTCGGCAAAGGACTCTTGGTTAAAGTCTGATAAATTTACAATTTTTAATACTCCCCTAGGCAAGTATATCGAAGCTAGGTAGTTCATAAAGCCTTCCATTTCCCATTCCTGTGGGTCAGCTGACTGGCAGAAGGTGGCGACAGCCTCATCTACAATGTCTCTGATCATAGCTTGGATTTTTTCCTTCATATCCTCGCCGTCAAGGACCGACTTTCTTTCCTTATAGATAATCTGCCTTTGAAGGTTCATTACGTTGTCGTACTCTAATACGTATTTTCTGGCCGAGAAGTTATTGGCCTCTACCCTTCTTTGAGCCCTTTCGATAGCTCCAGTTAATAGTCTAGCTGAAAGTGGCTCGTCCTCTGGATACATATCGGATCCAGCAAAGTTTTGAATAGCCTCGCCACCGAACAGCCTCATCAAGTCGTCTTCTAGGGAAATAAAGAATTTAGAAGCTCCAGGGTCTCCCTGTCTTCCAGCCCTTCCCCTCAACTGATTGTCGATTCTTCTAGACTCATGTCTTTCCGTACCGATAATGTAAAGGCCGCCTGTTTCCAGAACCTTTTCCTTATTTATGTCCATATCTTTCTTATATTCAGCTACAAGCTCAGCCATTCTGTTTCTAATCTCTAAAGTTTCCTCATCCTGGCTTGGAGTTAAGGAGTCAGCCTTTTCGATAGCTTCTTCTGAGTAGCCCTCTTTTTTAAGTTGGTGCTTGGCCGATGCCTCAGGGTTTCCTCCAAGGACAATGTCAGTTCCCCTTCCTGCCATGTTGGTGGCTATGGTAACTGAACCTAACTTACCAGCTTGGGCGACGATTTCTGCCTCCCTTTCGTGGTATTTGGCGTTAAGGACCTCGTGAGCCACCCCTCTCCTCTTTAAAAGGCTAGATAAGTGCTCAGAGTCCTCTATGGAAATCGTACCAACTAGGACTGGTTGCCCTGTCTCATGGGCTCTGACGATTTCGTCGATAATGGCATGATTTTTAGCATTTTCATTGAGATAGACTTCGTCTTCTAAGTCCTGTCTTTGAACTGGCACATTGGTAGGGATTTCTATAACGTCCATATTGTAGATTTCCCTAAACTCGTCTTCTTCAGTCTTAGCCGTTCCTGTCATCCCTGACAACTTACCATACATCCTAAAGTAATTTTGGAAGGTGATGGTGGCTAGGGTCTTAGACTCAGACTTAACTTCTACCCTTTCCTTAGCCTCAATGGCCTGGTGGAGGCCTTCCGAATACCTACGACCTTCCATAATACGGCCTGTAAATTCATCTACAATCATAACTTCGCCGTCTCTGACTACATAGTTAATGTCCCTGTGCATATTATTGTTAGCCTTAAGGGCTTGGTTAATATGGTGGACCAACTGCATATGCTCTGGATCTGATAAGTTCTCCACGCCAAAGTACTTTTCAGCCTTGGCTGTTCCCAGCTCAGTCAGGTTAGAAGATTTTCTCTTCTCATCTACAACTACGTCTACTGTTTCTTCCTTGATTTCCCTATCAAAGGGGTCTCTACCCTTATCTTCGTCTGGGTCAATTAACCTCTTGGAAAGGGTTCTGACAAAGTTGTCGGCTTGGACATACATAATAGACGAGTCTTCACCTTCGCCCGATATAATCAGTGGGGTTCTGGCTTCGTCGACTAATATCGAGTCAACTTCGTCTACGATGGCAAAATGAAGGTCCCTTTGAACCATCTCTTCCTTGTAGACAACCATGTTATCCCTCAGGTAGTCAAAGCCGAATTGGTTGTTGGTACCATAGGTTATATCAGCCTGGTAATTTTCCCTTCTTTCGTCATTAGACAGGCCGTGGATGATTACTCCTACTTTTAAGCCTAGGAATTCGTAGACCTTGCCCATCCACTCCATATCCCTGTGGGCCAGGTAGTCGTTGACTGTTACAACGTGAACCCCTTTGCCCTCAAGGGCGTTAAGATAGGCTGGCAAAGTCGCCACCAAGGTCTTACCCTCTCCGGTCTTCATCTCGGCTATTCTACCCTGGTGGAGAATTATACCTCCGATAACCTGGACTCTGTATTGTTTCATGCCCAGGACTCTCCAAGACGCCTCTCTAACCACTGCATAGGCTTCAGGGAGCAAGTCATCTAAACTTTCTCCTTCTGCCAATCTCTTTTTAAATTCTTCAGTTTTTCCTCTAAGCTCATCATCTGATAGGCCTTCCATTTCCGCCTCAAGGGCGAAAACCTGGTCTACCATAGGTTCTATTTTTTTAATTTCTCTTTCATCGGGAGAGCCGATAAATTTTGAAATAATTCCAGATAAAAATCCCATCTGAATCTCCTCTCAATCCTATTTGTCCCTCATTCTATCACATTTTAAGCCCATACTACAATTCTGAATATAGGAGATTATTCTAGAAGATTACTTGTATATTTAACGATTGAAGAGTGACCTTTCTAGCCATCAATTGATAAATAAGCTGATTAAAATTCATGTAAGCTCTTTGTTAAAAAAAGACTTTTCCACTTATCCTTTTTTTACCCACTAAAAATCGAGGACTTATCCCCAGGACAAAAGCCCAATTAGGGCTTTTCCACAAAGTTATGAACATTATCCACAAAATCATGGGGTTTTTATCCACTTGTCCACATAGACCTTAGTCTATTAGTATTTATACACCGAAACCTAGCTATTTTATACCTAGATTATTTAAATGTTAAAAAATCCGTCAAGTAGGGTAGATATAGTACAGAAGTATTCTCCCTATCAAGGGGGGAGAAGAAGGAGGTTAGTTATGAAATTTATTTATTATGGAAAAAATTTAACTTTAAGTGATGACTTAAAGAACAGAGCAGAGAAAAAATTTGGTAAAATCGGCAAGTACTTTAACGAGGAACCCGAAGCCAACGTAACCTTCAAGGTTACAAAAAACGATAAAATTGTCGAGGTTACCATCTACCTTGATGGAACCATCCTAAGGGCTGAAGAAGCTGCTGACACCTTTGAAGATGCAATCGACAGAACCGTGGATGCATTGACCTCTCAGGTGAGAAAGCAAAAAACCAAGCTTAGAAGAAGCCAGCAAGCTAGAGAGTCTATCAGATTCGAAAGCTTTGCAGAATTAGGACCAACTGAGGAAAAGCCAGCTGAAGAAGAAAAGGAAATCGTCAGGACAAAGACCTTTAACCTAACGCCTATGTATGCAGAAGAGGCCGTCCTACAGATGGAGTTACTCCACCACGATTTCTTTGTATTCTTAGAGGGAGAGACAGGCCAAGTTCAAGTTGTCTACAAGAGAAAAGACGGCAACTACGGTCTTATAATCCCACAAGTTTAACATATAAAATACAGCTGACCTTCGGGTCAGCTTTTTTTATGCCCTTGTAAATTGAAGAGCTAAAGCACATACTGTATAATGGCCTCTTAGGAGGAAATTATGTTTAGACGAGCAATGAAACTTTCAACCCCCATAGTGATGTCATATGTCTTCGTAGCTATCACTTGTGGGCTCTTGTATAGGAGCATGGGTTACACCCTTTTTCAGGTTGCCCTAGCTTCAACGATAATATACTCAGGATCTATGCAGATAGTTCTAGCCCCTTTGATGTTTGAGAACGTAAGTCTTATTTCAATCGCCTTTCTAACCTTTCTCATCTCAGGGAGGCACCTTTTTTACTCTATAGCCCTATTAAAGAGATACAAGGGCTCTTTTTTCAAGAGATTATATCTGGGATTTACCCTGACCGACGAAGTTTACTCGGTCATAGTCTCTAAAGACGAAGCAGATACCGAGGAAGAAAGAAAGCTGGAGTTTTATATCCACCTTTTTGGACACCTTCTTTGGATAGGAAGCACCAGCCTTGGATACCTATTTGGCGAACTAATTCCCTTTGATTTAAGGGGGATTGAGTTTTCGTCGGCTGTATTCTTTACAATTGTAGTGGTAAACCAATTCCTAGCCAGTAGGGACAACAGATCATTCTACATTGGCCTGGTCCTAGGTCTTTTAGGCCTAGCTGTCTTTGGACCACATAGATTTATCTTCCCATCTCTATTAGGATCTGTAATAGTGCTGATTCTCTTGGGTAGAAAGGAGGGAAAGTTAGATGGAGATAGGCTATAAATTTTATATAACAATACTAGTGGTGGCCTTAATAACCGCCGGCATTAGGGTAGTCCCCTTCTTAATCTTTAAAGAGGGCAGAATTCCCCAGTGGATAGTCTACTTGGGAGATACCCTGCCGCAAGCCATTATGATAATTCTGGTCATCTTCTGCGTCAGAGAAATCACCCTTACTAGATTTCCCTACGGTGGACCCGAACTCATAGCTCTAGGAGCTACCGTTCTCCTCCACCTTAGATTTAGAAACCTATTTATCTCCATGATTAGCGGAACCGGCCTCTATATGCTCCTTATCAACTACCTAGGCTAGTGGGACACAGGGGACGGTTCTTTTTGTCCCTAAATAATCGAATTAGGTTAAAGACACCGTATCATTTTGCTCCTTATATATGCTAAAATTATAATATATGTAGATAATATGGAAAGGAGGGGACACAGGGGACGGTTCTTTTTGTCCCTAAATAATCGAATTAGGTTAAAGACACCGTATCATTTTGCTCCTTATATATGCTAAAATTATAATATATGTAGATAATATGGAAAGGAGTAACTATGGCTAGACAGGCTCGGGTTAAATCATTGACTGGTATTTACCACATTATGTCGCGTGGCATTGATAAAAGACCTATTTTTCACGACATTGATGACAAGAATAATTTTATATATGCCCTCAAGAAAGGAAAGGAAAAGTCTAAATTTGGACTTTATGCCTATTGCTTAATGGACAATCACTTCCATTTACTTCTTGAAGAGCGAGAGGAACCAATCGCATCTATTATGAAGAGGGTTTTGGTCAAATATGCTTATCATATAAATAAAAAATATAATTTAACTGGCCCTCTCTTTGCTGATAGATTCAAAAGCTATCCAGTTGAAACGGAAAAGTATCTTTTACAAGTTATAGCCTATATACACAGAAACCCGATTGTGGCTGGTCTTTGCAACAAGCCAGCTGACTACTACTATTCTAGTTACTCAGCTTACATAAACTTAAGTGAAGATAGTCTTGTAGATCGAGCTTTTCCCCTGGAGATTTTTGGATCACTCGATGAATTCGTTAAATTCATGGAAGTTGAACCTAAAGCTAATTTTCATCAGTGCGATGAGTTTGGATTAAGCTTATCCAGTAAAAAATCATCTAAGATAGAGGCTATGAAAAACTGGATTAATATTTCCTACGAGGTTGACCCAAAAAGATTAAGTATTGATTCTCAAAGAGAAATAGCCCAAAACTTATATAATAAGACAGATTTATCAGTAAGGGATATTGGGGAGATATTAGATATGTCAAAATCCAAAGTTCATAGATTGATTTCCAACGAATAAAAAGGCGAGGAATTCCTCGCCTTTTTTGTCCTCATCATAAGATTAATTGTCTTGATAAAATATCATATTGCAATAAAGTGGGACAAAAAGAACCGTCCCCTGTGTCCCTTTTTAGAAGGCCCAGTTTCCGTTTTTGAAGATTTGGAAGCTGTAACCGTCTACATGGCCTGAGATTTCCATGTCTTGGCTACCTATCATAAAGTCGTAGTGGATAAGGGAGTCATTGATGCCGAGGCTCTCTAATTCATCTTTGTCCATTTTAGCTCCACCCTCTACACTGGTTGGATAAGCTTGGCCAAAGGCCAGGTGGCAGGAGGCGTTTTCGTCAAAGAGGGTTGAGTAGAAGAGAAGGCCTGAATTAGAAATTGGCGAATCGTAGGGAACTAGGGCAACTTCGCCTAGTCTCTTTGAGTATTCATCGGTTTCTAGAAGGTCCTTTAGAAAGGCCTCTCCTTTTTTAGCTGAGTAATCTACCACTTCTCCATTTTTGAATTCCAAGACGAATTCATCGATTATATTTCCACTGTAGACCAGAGGCTTGGTTGAGTAAACAACTCCATCGACCCTTCTGGCATCTGGGGCTGTATAGATTTCTTCTGTAGGTAGGTTGGCGACAAAGTCTACTCCATGGGAGTTTACTGAGGATCCTGTAGCCCAAACATGGCCCTTTGGTAGGCCTAGCTTCAAATTAGTTCCATTGGAGGATTTAAAACTTAGGTAATCAAAATTCTTTTCATTTAAAAATTCTGCCCTTCGATTTAAGTCGCCCATATGGTCAGCCCATCTCTCAGCAGCTCTTCCCTCTCCAATCCTCATTATCTTAAAAATCGCATCCCATAAAGCTCCAACTTTGTCTCCCTCATAGTCGGGGAAAATTTTATTTGCCCAAACCTTTGAGGGCACTTGAGCAACTACCCAAGCATTAATGTCATTCATGGTGTAGTTCATAACATCTTTAAGGGCTTTAGCGCTATATAGATTGTGGGCTTCTAATTTATCGGCGTCGATACCGACCAAGAGCTCTGGATTTGAAGCGGTCACTGAGATTATCCCTGTTCCCTCTTGTCCGTCCTGATCTTCCCTATCTACAATCCACTGAGGAAAGGTCTGGAAAACCTCTAGGGGAGCATTTTCAAACTTCTGTCTTATGATAAAGTCATCACTCCAGTCTACTCTGACCTGGCTAGCCCCTAACTTATAGCACTTTTCCACTAACATCCTAATCATCTGAACATTATCTACTTGGCCCCTTATTACAACTGGCTGGCCTTCCTGGACATTTAAACCTACTCTAGCGATTAAATCTACGTATTCTTCTAATTTATCTTTAAAATCCATATATACCTCCTTTTTGTTTTTATTATATCAAAGTTTAATCTTTTTCTCTCGGCTCTTTCCTAGATTATTATCAATCTGTGGTATAATCAAAGGAGTTTTTAAAGGAGGATTTTATGGAAATTTTAAATAGAGATCAGGTTCCAGTAGAAATGACCTGGGACTTAAGAGATTTAGTCTCCGATAAAGGAGAAGTTGATAAAAAATTAGAAGCCATCGAAGCTGGAGCTGATGCTTTTCAAAAGGCCTATGAGGGCAAGTTAGGCGATAAAAAAACGGTAATGGTAGCCTTAGGTGACTATATGGACCTTGTAGAAAAGTCTAACCAACTTTCTACCTATGGCTACCTGAGCCAGGCCCAGGACCTTACCAATACAGATATGGCTAGCTTGTCGGCTAAAATTAGCTCTAGGCTAATCCAAGCCTTAGCCAAGTCTAGCTTTTTTCAACCAGAAATCGCTGCCCTGTCTAAAGAGCTTTTAAGGGAACTAGAGGAAGAAGCTGACTTTGCTGATTATGTGGCCAATATTTTAAGGACTAAGGACCATCTCCTATCCGTTGAATCTGAGAAGCTAATAGCCGCCTTTAGCGACAGCTTCTTTGGCCCTCATGAAATCTACGAGCAAATCAAACTAGTAGATATGGACTTTGAAGATATAGAAGTCGACGGAAAGTCTATCCCCCTTTCCTACAATATCTTTGAAGGGGTTATGGAATCGGAAACAGACACACAAATCAGGCGAAAAGCCTTTGATGAGTTCCACCAGGTCTTAGAAAAGTACAAGCACGGAACCGCCGCCTGCTACAACAACCAATTAAAACAGGAAAGAACCGAAGGCCAGCTTAGAGGCTATGCGGACACAACCGAATATCTTCTATCTAGTCAAAATGTGGAAAGGGAGCTCTACGACAGGCAGATAGACCTGATTATGGAAGAACTAGCTCCTCATATGAGAAAATACGCTGGCTTGATTAAAAAGGAATACGGCCTAGAGGAAATGACCTACACCGACTTAAAACTAAGCCTAGCGCCTGATTTTTCCAAGAAAATTACGGTAGATGAAGCCAAGGCTTATATCCTAGAAGGTCTTGAAGTCTTAGGCCCCGAGTACAGTGAGCTGATTAAGAGGGCCTTTGATGAAAGGTGGATAGACTTTGCCAACAACAAGGGAAAGTCAACAGGAGCTTTTTGTGCCTCACCTTACGGTGCCCACCCCTATATTCTAATTTCCTGGACGTCCCTGATGGCAGAAGTTTTGGTCTTAGCTCATGAACTAGGCCATGCTGGACATTTCTATCTTAACTCCAAGCATCAAAACATACTTAACAATAGATGCTCTCTCTACTTCGTCGAAGCACCTTCGACAGCCAACGAAATTATTATGGAGATGTTCCTCCTAGATAAGGCTGAGTCTAAAGAGGAGAGAAAGTGGGTCTTGGCCCAAATTATCGCAAGAACCTACTATCACAATTTTGTAACCCACTTTATGGAAGCAGCCTACCAAAGGGATGTCTATAAGATTATCGACCAATGTGGCAGCGTTCATGCAGACCTATTGTCGGAAATCTTTATGGATAATCTGAAAAAGTTTTGGGGAAACTCGGTTAGCTTCCCTAAGGGATCTGAACTAACCTGGATGAGACAGCCCCACTACTACATGGGCCTCTACCCCTATACCTACTCGGCAGGCTTGACTATAGGCACCCAGGTTAGCAAGAATATATTAGAACAAGGTGAACCAGCAGCAAAGAAATGGCTAGATACCTTAACCTCTTCTGGAAGTAAATCTCCAGTTGACCTAGCCCAAATGGCAGGAGTAGACGTTAGAACTGACCAGCCCCTAAGGGATACTATTGCCTTTATTGGAGAAGTCATTGATGAATTAGAGGAATTATCTTAAAAAATGCCGCCTAGGTGGTCTCAGAACGTTGACAAAGTCTGAAAATATTAATGGTATGACTTTGGAAGTCTCAGGAGAATGACATTCCCTGGCTAAGCAGCCGTGACCGGTTATTCGAGGGAGACTCTAAATCTAGCTTTGTCTACACTCTCAGGCCGCCTAGGCGGCCTTTTAGTTTTATTACGAAAGGAGAAAGAATGAGTAAAAGCAGTAAATTAGGAAAAGTCGATATTAGAAAACTCCTCTTCACAATGGCACTGCCGGCAATTCTAGGGCAAATCGTAGCTCTTCTTTACAACTTGGTAGACCGAATTTTTATCGGCCATATGCCGGAGGTAGGAGGTCTAGCATTAACGGGAGTAGGCCTCACCGTCCCTATAGGCATGCTTTTAGCTGCCTTTTCCTATTTAGTTGGAGCAGGAGGTGCCCCTCTAGCCTCTATTCGCCTAGGTCAGGGCAAGGCCGAAAAGGGCGAGCTTATTATTGGCAATTGTTTTACTGCCCTAAGTCTCCTGTCCATCCTTATTATGGGCCTTCTCTTTATCTTTATGGAAGACCTTCTCTATCTCTTTGGAGCTAGCTCAGCAACCATTAACTATGCCCTAGGCTACTTGAGAATCTACACACTAGGAACCCCATTTATTATGCTGACCATAGGCCTAAACCCATTTATCACCGCCCAAGGTTTCGCCACCAAGTCTATGCTAACGGTAACCATAGGAGCAATTATAAATATAATTCTGGACCCAATCTTTATCTTTGAAACCATCCCTGTACTTGCCCTTCCCGGCTTAGGAATGGGCGTTGAAGGAGCAGCTTTGGCCACAATCATCTCCCAAGGGGTTTCTGCTATTTGGGTCTTAAGTTTTCTGTGGAGAACACCAAATATAATGAATATAAAGAGAAAGAACATGGGCCTTAAATGGAAGGTAATAAAATCAGTAATGGGACTTGGAGCTTCTCCCTTTACTATGAATATAACCGAATCAATTATTATAATAGTTTTTAACACAAGCCTCTTTAAATATGGTGGAGACCTAGCTGTTGGAGGTATGACCATAATCTCCTCCTCTATGTCCCTCCTTTTCCTCCCCTTGTCTGGCCTTGTCCAAGGAGCTGGGCCGATAATGAGTTACAATTACGGAGCAAGGAATAAGGAGAGGATGGTCCAGACTTTTAAGTACACCCTTATTAGCGCCCTTACCTACTCTACCTTACTATGGGCTGCTTTTATGCTGGTGCCGGGCTTTTTTGCCAGTCTCTTTACCTCTGACCAAGGCCTGGTCGACTTTGCCTCTAGGGGAATCAGGATTTTTATGGCTGGCTCCTTTATTCTAGCAGTACAGATGACCTGCCAACACTCATTCCTAGCCCTAGGCCAGGCCAGAATCTCTCTTTTCCTAGCAGTTTTAAGGAAGATTATCCTTCTGGTCCCCCTAATTTATATCTTGCCCCTTTTCTTTGAAGACAAAGTCATTGCAGTTCTCTTTGCTGAGCCGGTGGTAGACATCTTAGCTACTACAGTCACAGCCCTACTTTTTTATAGGATCTTTAGCCAAATCCTAAGAGATATGAATATGACCCCAGGTCCTTCATCTTATAGGGCTGATTAAAGAAAGATAAGATAGGGAATAAGTAAGCTGGAGCAAGCTATGAAAAAAATTATTTTATTAGTGCTTATAGTAACTGCAACGATGGTGGGCTGTCTAGCTGAGCCTGGCTCTATAGACTGGTCCTACAAAGTTGGTGGCACCATGTCTGGTAGCGTATATACCAACGACGACGAAGCCATATACTTCAGCGTAGGCCACAGCTATCTCCTTGAAGGAGAAGAAGCCTATTCTAAGTACAAGTAGGACAATCCCGATGGAGCCTTAGAAGAAGGCGAAGTAGCCTATCTGCTTATGTCTATGAAGATAAAGGACCAGGAAGGGGCCCAGAATTTTTTAACCTTCCTGAAGACTACTTCGTCATTTTGGACGACAAGTATGAACCAGTGGTTTTTGATAAGAAGGTAGAGAGAGTTAATACTCCTATGGTAGGCCGAATGGAAAAAGGTATGTCCTTTGAAGGTTATGTACCTATGACCTTTCAGAAAACACAGAAACTAGCTATCCTGGCTTTACCAACATTACCGTTCTCAACTATGGCGGTGGAGCTATGATTAATATAAAACCTTCCCTAGTCCTTTGGAGGGAAAGGGCTAGGGAAAAATACCTAGAGGATAATCCAGGAGTCAGCGAATTTGAACTAGGAGAACTGGCTTATATCCTTATGGAGGTAGAGGTCAAAGATGTGGTAGCTGAGGGTGATAAGATTAAGATACCACCAGAGTTTCTAACCCACTATTACTATCACGAATTTAATGAAAAGGGCGAAGTCTATGTAGATCCTAAGGGAAGGCAGCTTCCCTACAGGTCAGATAACCTTATTGGCCTAGACTTGATCAAGGGAGAAAATCACCAGGTCTGGATGCCAATTATCCTAACCAAGTTTGAAAAACCAGGAGTTCTCCACTTTAGACACAACCCTGAATAGTGGATTAAGGTAGGCTCAGTTAACCAAAGGGTCTATGAAATCGAATAAAAATATTAAAAAAGCGATTAGGAACAATCCTAATCGCTTTTTTCTTCCTCTTTATAATTACCCTTTATCTCCTGCCTGTCTGGCCCAAAGAGCTTTCTTTTACCCCAAATAGCTTCTATTTTAAATTTGTAAACTGCCGTAAAATCCAAGCTTCTATCCATAGCCCCATCAAAGAGAATCATGGCATCGGGTACGTACTTCTGGCAGGTTGCCTTTAAGGCCTGACACTTTTCTTCCCGGTCTAGGACTTCCTCAACCTTTCCCTCTGCAGCCGCCGATTCATACTCTGTGGTAAATATACTAGAAACCACCTTCCTTAATTCATCGGGATTTTCTAACATTGCCTCTTTTTCTTCCTGGCTGTAGAGATGGGGAATTCGGTTGTTGGTAACAAAGACCGCTCGAACCTGGGGGTTACTAGCAAGTAAGTCTATTTTTGTCCCCTGCTTGGCACTGTGGAAGTATATATAATCTCCTATCCTAATCATAGACAAGGGAATTGAGTAGGGTTTTCCACCATCCACCATAGATAAAACCCCATAAGTTGACTTGTCGATTACCTGATAGGCAAAGTCCTTGTCCATCTGCCTGTCTTTTCTTCTCATAAAATCCCTCCTTAGCTACATTCTATCATTAATCTAACTTTAACAAAAAAAACAAAAGAAAACTGTTTCTTAAGATTCTCAATATTTTCTAAATAAATACTAAATATTTATAATATTATTTCAATTTTATTCCGATTGTGCTATAATATAGTTAAAAAGGAGGTTGCTATGAACAAGAGATTAACTCGTTCTTCAACAGATAAGAAAATCGCTGGGGTCTGTGGAGGCTTGGGAGAATACTTTGGAATAGACTCAACCCTTATAAGAATTGCTTGGGTTGCATTGGTTTTTATTTTCGGAACAGGCTTGGCCCTATATATACTTTGTGCCTTAATTATCCCTTCAGACACTGAGGTTGACCCTTGGATGGATTAGCAATGACCGAAAATACAGGAAATAAATAAAGCCCTCTAGTTAGATTAACTAGAGGGCTTTTTCCATCTTTAAACCTTTAAAGTCCTTAATAGTTCTGCCATCTCACCAGTGATGTTATCCCAGGAATGACAGTCAATTAAATCCTTAACCTCCTCTTCCACTGGCTCATCCGCTTGGACTCTCTCGATTTGAGTGATAATTCCCTCAGCTAGCCTAGCTACAAAATCAGGTATATCCTCTTCGACTGGCTTATCTAGATCATAGATTCTAGGCATCTCCACATACTCAATTACACCTGATTCCTGAACCTTGTCGCCTAAAACATACATAAGGCCATCTATTTCAGTAGCCACAACCCGAACTCTACAAGCTAGAGCTTCGATGGCTATTAGGCCCAGGGCTTCGTAGTAGGAAGGTAGTAAAAACACCTGGCAGGTCCTTAGGATGTCGGCCATCTCCTTTTGATTCAAAGTGTTATATATTTCTAGGCCTGGATAATTTCCAGATCTTTCCCTAAGCTCCCTCTCCTCTTCAGGCGAGACATCACCAATAACATCCAAAGTAACTGGATACTTTTCTCCAACTATTGGCAGGGCTTGGGCCAGTTCGTACACTCCCTTAGACTTACAGATCTTGCCTGCAAAAACCAGATTTATTCCCTCTCGCCTATTTTCTCCAGGATAGAAAACCTCCTGATTAAAACCACCACCCATAAATTTTATCCTATTCTTGTCGATAGAAAACTCTTTCTCAATATCTTCAGCATCATAAGGTCCAATAGTGAAAAACAAATCTATATCCTGGATATGGTGGATATACTTGTCCTTAATCCAAGGATTTCTCTTGATTTGTCTAATATCGGTTCCATGGCTTACACCAATGATAAAGGTCTCTGGGAAAATCTCTCTTACTAGAGAGGACAAAATAAATAGATGGTGGGTTATTATCACATCTGGCTTTAGTTCTCCCTTAATCTCTAAAAGCTTTGCCCTAAAGGCTGCCAGCCACTTATCGTACATATCTTCCGTCATCTCCGAGTAAACCGTCGATGGGTAAGGCATCTCGTCGCTCATTCCCACTATGGGAAATGGCAATTCTTCTGAATTAAAAACTACAGGGTATTTTTTAATATTCCCATGAAATTCTATGTTAAAGGGTTCTTGGACGCCATACATGGCGTAATTCTCAAAGCCCCTCTTTTCTAATCCATTTATTACATTTGAAAAATAAACTCCACTTCCAGTATTTTGTGGAAGTTGGGCTAAACAGTGTAGGACCTTCATCTCTTCTCCTATTCTTTCTTTAAATCAGGCTCAGTTACAGTGGACACGATGGATATTACTATAGATAGTAGGATTCCCGTCAATAGGCCGTCTATATGGATTCCTGATAAAAATCTAGCCGCCAGTAAAACCATGGCTCCATTTATTATCAGATTAAAGAGGCCAAAGCTTAAAAAGCTAAGCAAACAACCTAGGCCTTTTAAAAGCCTGCCAATGGTTCCATTCACTAGTCCTAGGACAATTGCAAATAGAACAGCCGTAAGCAGACTGTCTATAACTATGCCTTTCACTATATAGCTCATAACCAAAGTGGTCAGAGCGGTTATTAAGATTTTTCTCATCTTCTCACCTCTATTTAATTTTAACACCTATAGAGGAATTTTACCCCAACTATCTGGCTATTTCACCACCCGTGTAGGAACCACTATCGTAGTTCTTGCCAAACTCAAGGTCTGAGCTATCTAAGCCAGCCTCTTCTAGCTTTGCGGCAATCTGTTTTTTCTTTTCATCCCTTTCAAAAGGGTTAGTGGTTTTAACCAATCCATCAACTGTGTTTTCCCATTTATCCCAGGGTATTCCTATCCCAACTTCACCCTGTTCCCAATCTGCCACAAGCCTAGTTCCTGGACAGAGAAAGGTCATGTTAATATCACCAGTATTCATCGGATATGTAGTTAAATCATTGCAAACAGCCATTAAGCCACAGGTCTTAAAATTATCGCTGGTTCCATAATGGTGGCCGTAGCCCTGAATCAACCTCATTATATTGTAGGGTTGACCTACAACTATTACTATATCTGGGGAACTTTTATAGTCCTTTAAGGGCATAACCGTAATACCTAAAGGCTTTTCCTCCATAAATTTCATACCTTTGGAAACCCTCTCAGACACATCTAAGCTGTCGTAAATGCCCAGCTTGTGCCTACCCTGGCCTGACTCAATAGGCTGGGGAACTGGAGTGAATCCCATGGCGAAGGCTCCATTTGGACAGCTTTGATTAAGCTCATCTAGCTTGAAGGCATGACCCTTAGAAGCCCTTTGTACCGCATTGCAGTAGGTTATTTTTCTATCATATAAATCTAAGCCTAGGGAATCAAAATCTTCTTGATCTTCCGAATAAAAAAACTTAACTCCCACTGGCCGTCTATCTAAATCTAAATAAAGCTCAACAACTTTAGAACTATTAATAATATTCACTTTCATCCCACCTTTGCTGATATTCTATCAGTTGGGATACATTAATAAATAATTATGAAAATTATCTATTATAAATTTCCAGTATAACTAGAGCTTATCAGAACTTTTTTTAATAAAGGTCCTTCTAGAGAGACCGATGATGATTAAACTAATGGCCATCAGACCTAAACCCATCAAATTTAGCCTAAAAAACACCACTTGCCACAATCCTACCCCCTAGCCAAATCCCCATCATTATAGCAAAGTTAAAAGCCGCCAACTGAAAGACCATAGCCTGGCTTTGCCCGACTAACCACCTGCCTGGTTATGGCTATTTGGGTTAAAGTCGATAAAGAGCCAAAAAGGAAGCCCTCCGTCTACTAGACTAATCCCTAAGCTAGAGGTTATCCTTGGCAGTAGGCGGGAGGGAAAAAGTTCGGTCAAAATGCCCAGAAAACTACAGAGGGCAAAGACCATATAAATAATCATTTTATTATCTCTCATATTTCCTCTTGATATCATTCTATCACAAGGAAATAATTAGTTAATTTTTAGTGTATCTCAAAGCTGCCATTTACAGTAAGTCCTTGAATTAAGAGCTGACATTCCCCATCTTCCTGGTAGTTTTCCGTGTAGGCCGAAACCTCGTTGGCTCCCTGTACTACAGATGTGAATTTGTCGGAAAGGACTGTCTTTGATGTAAAGGCGTTAGTTCTTTTTATTAGAGCCTTAATACCATTTAAGTGACCATCTGTGTAGATTTTAACTGAACCGTTAGTACATTCTACATCAAGTTTTTCTGTTTCCTTGCCAATTTTTCTAATTCGAACAGGACCATTAACAGTCGTAAAGTCACCTTCTTTTGCATCAATTCCATCTACTGTAATCCTACCATTAGTCGTATTGACTTTTAGGAGCTCGCCTTTAAAGTCTAATAAGTCGACCTTTGAAGTGGTGGCGCTAATCTCCCCTTCCCTAACAATAAGCTTGCTAAGCTCTACATCCCCTACCTGGGTTCTAAGTTCAAGCTTATCGGATTCTAGAGAGCTAAGGTTAATATTTCCACTAACTCCTGAAAGCTTAATCATTTCAAATTTCCTTCTTGGCAAAGAGATAGCTAAATCCATCTTGAAGGGTTGATTACTGTAATTTTCAAAAACTGGACCAACCTTAATCTTGTCCTCTTCTAACTCTAGTGAAAAAAATTCATCCGACGGGCTAACTTGCTTGTCATCGTAGGCAATCTGCGCCTTAACTTCCATAAAGCTATTATCCCAAGGAGAGATGTTGATATTTCCACTGTTATTTTCAACTTCTAAATCAAGCTTTTCAATATCCGATAACTCTAAACTCTTAGACTTATCAGTCTTGCTCCTAAACTTTCCAAAGTTGAAATTGGATCCAATATTAAAGTTGATATCGTCCAAGTCTATGTTAGAGATAGTTTCGGTGGTCTTTCTGATAATGGCCTCAACAGCTGATGATAATTTGCCAGCAAACTTATCAAAATCCTCACCAATACCCTTCTCCTCAGAATCCTCGCCCATAGCTTGTAGGAGACTCAGGGCCTCTTCTTCAGTAATCTTTCCTTCTTTTAACATATTTAATACAAAGAGTTTTTCCTTGCTCATCCTTACCTCCTTAAATCTTCCAGCATAGCTGTCGCTTCTTCAGATGTGATTTCTCCCTCATCTAAAAGTTTTAATATCTCAAGTCTATCAATAGACGGGTCTACCTGGTGGCCTAGGGCCTCGATAACCTTGTCTAACTTGTTTCTAACAGTAGGGTAGGAAATATCCAAAACCTTCTCAATTTCCTTAAAGTTACCCCTCTTCATAACGAAAATCTCAATAAAATCTCTGTCCTCTTCACTTAGTTTAGAGAATTTATCTTGAGCAAAGCTACCCCTAATATTTACCTTGCACTTAGGGCACTCATACTCTTTTATTATCAATTCCTTTGAACAACATGGACATTCAAACAATTTCTTATTCACGATATCACCTCTTAATAGGATTCTATCAATATTATTAATTAATGTCAATTAAAACTTATGATTATTTACTTTAAGTTTGTTATTATTAATAAAATTAAGCCAACCCTACAATTACTTAAGGCAAAATAAAAACCCTAGCAAGCTAGGGTTTCGGAAAGTTGAAAAAACCATAAAATATTAAAATTTGACTAAGAGCCCTCATGAAAATGGCAGTTCCTGGTCAATCGGCCCTAAGGGGCCATTAGAGGGAATCTTCTAGCCAGTTTTATCTATATCCTCAAAATCTAGTAAGCTGGGCTTTAGTAATCATCTAGGAAAGAATGTCTCTTTCCATCCTTTCTATATCCTAATACCATGTCCAGCTCTACATTGCCACCGGCCCTGAAGATATTCATGGCTACATTTGGATTTAGATCATGGAGTTCAACTATCAGCTCTTTAATAGCCTGCCTAGAGCTAGAAGTCTCTCCAGCAGCCACCTCACAGGCACAATCCAGAGCCTTTAGGCCAGTGTAGTTCATCCACTTAATAATCCACTCTTCCCGAACCTTATAAAGAGGTCTGATAATCTCCATATTTTCAAAATTATCACTCTTTAACTTAGGGAGCATGGTCTTAAAGCAACCAGCATTTAAAATGTTAATTAGGGTGGTTTCTATAACGTCATCTAAATGGTGGCCAAGGGCCAACTTATTAGCTCCCAATTCCTGGGCCTTGCTGTAGAGTGCGCCTCTTCTCATCCTAGCACACATGTAGCAAGGATTGGCCTTGGCAATTTTTTCCGATACTTCAAAGACGTCTGTGTCAAAAGCCACCAAATCCAAGCCCAGATAGGCGCAGTTTTCCTCTAATCTCTGGCGATTTTCCTTATTATAACCTGGATCCATAGCTAGGTAGATTAGTTCAAAATCCTGGTCGTTGTGAGTCTGAAGATGCTGGAGAAGCTTGGCCTGAATTAGGCTATCCTTACCTCCTGAGATGGCAACAGCCACCACATCTCCTGGATTTATTAGCTCATATTTGGATACAGCTCTTTTAAAGGGTATCCAAATTCTCTTTCTATATTTTTTTATCAGAGCCCTTTCTATAGCATAAAGTTCTCTGGCTTGATTTTCATAGGATAACATAATCCACCTACTTATGGTACGAAGAGCCTTCTGAAATCATAAAGACCCTATAAATCTGTTCTATCAGTATTACCCTCATCATCTGATGGGGAAAGGTCATCTTTGAAAAAGAAAGCCTCAGGCTAGCCCTCTCCTTTAACTTTGGTGAAAGACCATGGGAAGATCCAATAACAAAGGACAAGGTAGAGGAGCCCATTAGGGCAAAATCTTCTAATCTCTTAGAGAGTTGAACCGAGTCCAAGGCTCTGCCGTCTATGGCCAATTCGATTACCTCTCCCTCCAACTGTCTTTCAATCTTTTCCCATTCTTTTTCTAGGGCTGCCTCTACTTCTTTTTTAGAGTCCTCCCTATGGATTCTCTCCTCAGCTATTTCAACCAGTTCAATATTGGCAAATCTGGATAATCTTTTCTCATACTCCTTAAAGGCTTGAATCCAATAGTCCTCTCTTAGCCTACCTAGGGCAATAATCTTTATCTTCATCTTAACTCCATCAGTCTAGACACATCAAATCTAGGGGAGATTTCTAACCTTAGATCACTTTCTCCCATTCCTAGGTCCATAAAATGATTCCAAGAGGTCTCAAAGGCTAGTTGTGGTAGGTTGTTTTCCTCGCTAATATGACCTAAGAGAACCTTCTCTCCCTCTCCCCTAAGAAGCTGGGATAACAGATCTCTGGTATCTAGGTTGGATAAGTGGCCATGGGTAGACCTAATCCTCTCCTTTAAAGCATAAGGGTAGGGTCCGTTTTCTAACATAACTGGACAGTGGTTGGACTCTATAAAGTAACCATCTGATTCTTTCATATAATTTACCATCTCTTGACTAGCCAAGCCTGTATCAGTTAGGATCGTCAGCTTTTTTGCGGCTCCCTCTATAACAAAGCTAACCGGATCAGCTGCATCATGATAGGTGGCTACTGGCACTATCTCTAAGTCCCTAAAAGAAAATGGAGAGTTGGTTTCAAATAAGAAGACATTTTCTTCCTTAACCTTGCCAATAGTCTTATCCATAGCCAAAAAAGTCTGATAGTTGGTCAAAATAGGCAAGTTAAAGCGCCTA
>CAZFXW010000005.1:23486-25931 GCA_964523385.1 uncultured Peptoniphilaceae bacterium
CTAGATAAAACCCCAACTCCTCTAGAATGGTCAATATGTTCGTGGGTAACTAGGATAAAATCCAGCTCAGAACCCCTGACCCCAATCATCTCTAATTGATTTTCTATTTGCTTGCCGCTAAAGCCAGCATCTACTATAAACTTCGAAGAACTCGTTTCAACGTATATTGAATTTCCGCTGCTACCTGAGCAGAGAGAACAAAATTTCATAAACATCACCACCCCACATTTTAACAAAAAACGAAGTTATTAACAATTGCCCAAGGTTTCTTCATTCAAACCAAAGGCGGAGACAAGGCTAAGTCGAAATGTAGCCTATATACTCAGTTCTATAAATGCTAGAAATATACTAAGGGATATGATTTTACCTCAGCTAGAAACAAACGAATACCTAGCCAATGTGGTAGGCATGTTTTTTGTCTTTCACAATACATACTTACTTCTCGATAACACAGAGCTAGGGCACAGAGTTAATAACCTAATCGAAAAAAATGATATGTTAGTTTTAGCCTGTAACCAATGTGTAGAGGAGAGAGAGATTGAAGATAAGCTAATAGCCAAAGCCCATATAGCTTCTCCTCCACAACTCTATGGATCTTTGAATCAAATGGATCTAGACCAGGTAATTACTATTTAAAAAAGGCCCCAGGGTCCTTTTTTTGAGCTAACCTAGCTCAAAAGATTCATCAGCATTTCTCCATATTAGCCCCGCTAAATATGTCCCTTAAATACTTATCATCATAAAGTCTAAAGACTCCATAACCGTAATGACCATCTTTAGACCCAGTAACAATAATCTCAGTAGGCGGTTTCTCATAAATATCATCAAATCTAATCTCCTGATTTTCAATTGGAGCTTTAACCTCCTCTGTGAAAATTGGACCATCCTCCTTATCCAATACTACTAACACGGCGACTTCGTTAAGCTCTTTTTGATAAATTAATGCTAGATCCTCTCGTCCATCGTCATTTACATCAGCCAACCCAGCTGTGATTACAGTTTTCTCTGGAAACACTTCCTTAAAATGAACAAAGAGGTGATGGCTCTCGTCCACTTGAATCTGATTTTCTGTCACTTTATTTATAGAGTAGATATACAAACCAAGAAAAAAATCACATGCCCAAAAATGAATTTACTCGACAGTCTAACCCTCTTCATTAGACCACAACCTCTCCCAAAACTTTCTAACATCTGGATAAGTAGCCCTAAAGAAAAGTACAAGTACTAGGCCACTAGTAAAGTAAGAAGTCAAATCTCCAAGCCCCAGCAACTTACTTTTTTCTAGATAATCTGGAAGTTGATCTATTGAATTACCTACAAGTATAAAATCTAGCATCAAAATCCAGTTGGTTATCATTCCAACACTAAATGCGTATATACTAATAAGTCCAGTATAAATTAATGCAGATCGCTTTCCAATCATCTTCCTTATTGTGTATAGCTCTGGAATATCCGTTGCCGCCGCCATTAAAAATATGACTGCAACCCCTGGTGCAGCACCACTTGCTATCAATGCAGCAATAAATGGTATGTGACTGACAGCTGAGACATACATGGTAGTAGATAGCAAGGCCAGAGTAGCTAATGAAATTAGACTAGGATTTCCTAAGTACTTTTGAATAAACTGTCCAGGAACTAGGCTGAAAAAGAATCCGGCCAGAACCATACCATAGACCAAATACTTACTCAAACTTAGGTCTAAATCATTCCAAACCCAATTAATCCAGCCCTTGCTTTTTTAGCAAATTTATTTTATCAAGTTTCATTTCTTTCCCAACATAAGACTCCCTAGGTAAATTAGGTTCATAGAGCTCCTTACCACCAAACTTATTAGCCAGACTCCCTACAATAATAGGCAGAAAAAAGCCGCTTTAATCTCCTCTCTAATAATCTTAGGGCTCAATTCCTTCACGAACTTAGTTCCATCAATTATCATAGTCCCTTCATATATCATTCCATATTTTTTTATGCATTCTACATCCACACCCAAGTAGTAGATTCTCACCTCAAAGTATTTTGGATATTTATTTGTTTGTCGAATTATTTCTTCTCCAAGGAATTTGCAACTTGGTCAAGTGTTAATAAATTCAATTAAAATTTTTTAGACATATTACCCCTCCTTCTTAGATTGTATTTTCATAAAGTTTATTTGTAAAGTAAAATATACTTATAGAAATACTCTAGCATTGACTCTGTATATAAACATTTAAACACTAATAAGAAGCGCTTATTATATTAATATTCTATAAATGATAACTATTAGACTGCAGCTCTGCTCTGTTTTAGTATAGATTTGAAGTAAGGAGGTGTTCATATATGCAAGAGTTTAAAAGAGGGGAAACAACTAGTGAACTAAAGGTAATCGGTAGCAGTAATGAAACTGGAACTACAATACATTTCAAACCCGATGCTGAAATATTCGATACTATAATATATGACTCAGAA
>CAZFXW010000005.1:25941-30383 GCA_964523385.1 uncultured Peptoniphilaceae bacterium
CTATCAGATGTTATAAATATTCACTCTAGCTTAGAAGAGAAAGCGCAAGATCTCAGGTTGAAAATTATTAATAGCCTTGTAGATTCAGCAAAGCCTATTAATTTGTCTCACTTGAGCCAAGAAACACTAACTGCTAAGAAATTAGCTGATAGAGGAGTCATAGTAATAAAAGATAATAAAATTGTATAAGGATACCCTATATCTTCTCAACTCACTCCTCATTTTGTACAGTTAGATGATGTCAGAAAATTTTATTCTATGTGTTCAATAGATTCACTTGGATCTACTTTTTGTTTCAATGAAAATCTTAAGATTAACTCCGTCTGTTCCTATAACCAAAAACCAGTGAATGTTAGAATTGAAAACTATAAGATAAAGAAGCTAGAACCACTAAATATCTGGGTTATACATATGAATCTAATTCTAGGCGAAAACTGGTCTGCCAGCACATGAAATCATATGTACTTCTTCAGTGATGAAGAAAAAATGTTAGAATATGCCAAATCCTTTAACCTAAGAGGTAATGCATACCTACTTAACCTTGACCAAGCTTTCAAATTTAGTAAAAAACTCTTTAAAATCTCCTAGACCAAGTTATTAGATTTCATTATTAAATTGATTAAGACTTATCTATGTAGTATAATATCCCTACCCAAGGGAGTAGTTTAAGTCCGAGACTTCCCACTGTCAGCATTACGGATTTATCCTTGCAGTGGGGTTTAAGTGGTTAACAAGACCTTTGTACAAGTTTACTTGGACAAAGGTCTTTATTTTTTTACAAATTTTTAAGGAGGTCAAAATGTGGTATAAGAAAAAACCCGATGAGCTTTATGCCGAGCTAAATACTTCAGCAGAAGGACTTAGCCAGGCTGAAGTCGAGAGCAGATTAGCTGAATATGGTCCAAATGCCTTAGCAGCTGAAAAAGGTAAGAGCCTAGGCGAAAGGATTGCGGAGGAGTTTAAGGATCCACTGATTATTATCCTTATATTTGCCGCAGCTTTCTCAGCTTTTCTAGGCGACTGGATTGAAGCAGTAATTATTCTAGCTATAGTAGCCATTAACGCAGCCCTATCCCTCTACCAAGAAGGTAAGGCAGAAGAGTCGATTAAGGCCCTTCAAGACATGTCTACACCTGAGGCCAGCGTGCTCAGAGATGGAAAACTCCAGCTAGTTTCTTCTAAGGAAATTGTACCTGGAGATATAGTGATTCTAGAGACTGGTGACATTGTGCCAGCAGATATGAGGCTAATTGATTCATCTAACTTAAAGGTCGATGAGTCTTCATTAACTGGAGAGTCGGTGCCGGTAGACAAGGACTACAGAGCCGAGTACTCAGGAGATATGGAGATTGGAGATAGGGACAACTACGTTCACTCATCTACAATTGTAGCCTATGGTAGAGGAACTGGCCTTGTAACAGACACTGGCCACAACACGGAAATCGGTAAGATTGCAACTAAAATTCAAACGGCAGAGGAAGAAGAAACGCCCCTTCAAAGAAAGCTTAACACCCTTTCTAAACAACTGGGAATAATAATCCTAGCTATTTGTGTTATCGTACTAGCAATTGGAGTCCTCTACAAGCACCAGCTTTATGACATGATTATGATGTCTATCTCCCTAGCAGTAGCAGCTATTCCAGAAGGACTAGCAGCTATCGTAACTATAGTCCTTTCCCTAGGAATGAAGAATATGAGCGAGAAAAATGCTATTGTTAAAAAGCTACTGGCAGTTGAGACACTGGGAACTACAACTTTTATCTGTTCAGATAAGACCGGTACCCTAACACAAAACCAAATGACTGTAACCAAGGCCTACATAGATGGAAAGAGCCTAGATGTAAGTGGAGCAGGCTACTGTCCAGAAGGTATGATTTCTCTGGACGGAGTAGAGCTTGGGGAAGAAGCCCCGTCTCTTTACACTTTAATGTCTATTTGTGTCCTAACAAACGACGCCAAATTAAATGAAGAAGATGGACTCTACTCTATCCTAGGAGATCCAACAGAAGGAGCTCTCTTAGCTTTTGCTGGTAAGAAAGACCTAGACCAAGTAGCTCACAACCAAGAGTATAAGAGGATTGAGGAAATACCCTTTGACTCAGCTAGGAAGATGATGACCACCTTCCACGAAAACTTTATTGAGGACAAGCTTATCTCCTTTACCAAAGGAGCACCTGACGTTATCCTAGATAGGTGCGATAGGGTTCTATTAGATGGTCACGTTCAGCCATTAACTGATGAAATAAGGAAAGAAATTTTAGAGAAAAACTCTGAATTTGCCTTAGAGGCTTTAAGAGTTCTAGGTTTTGCCTTTAAAGAACACCCAGACCTACCTTCAGACACTAGTTCTGAAAACATCGAAACTGATATGATCTTTGTTGGCTTAACCGGAATGATTGACCCAGCTAGACCTGAGGTTAGAGATGCTATCAGAGAGTGTAAGGACGCAGGAATTGTACCAGTAATGATAACTGGAGACTACCTAGAGACAGCTTACGCAATTGGTAAGGACTTGGGTATAGCCCAGTCTATGGACCAGGCAATTATGGGTAGGGAACTAAATGACTTAACAGAATCTGAACTTAGGGAAATTGTCAAGACTAAGAGAATTTTCGCTAGGGTTTCCCCTGAGAACAAGGTACAGATTGTCGATGCCCTTAAGGCAAATGGCGAGATTGTCGCCATGACCGGAGACGGGGTAAACGACGCACCAGCTCTTAAGAAGGCAGATATCGGAGTTGCCATGGGTATTACAGGAACAGACGTTGCAAAGTCTACATCGGAAGTTATCCTTACAGATGACAACTTTGCCACCATAGTCCATGCAGTTGAAGAAGGTAGGATTATCTATTCAAACATCAAAAAGTTTGTATCCTTCCTCTTATCCTGTAATATCGGTGAAGTACTGGTAGTTTTCATAGCTATCCTACTAAACTTACCTATCCCACTAACACCAATCCAGTTACTATGGTTAAACCTAGTAACCGACTCATTCCCAGCCTTAGCCTTAGGAGTTGAGCCTGGCCAAGAGGACATTATGGACTTACCACCAAGGGATCCAGACGAAGCTATTCTAGACAAGAACACTAGCATAATTATTGCAGTCCAGTCTATAGCTATAGCCGTTGCTACCCTTGGAGCCTACTTCTACGGTATGAATAAATTCGGTGTAGATACAGAAGGTTCAAGAACTATGGCCTTTGCTACCTTAATTACAGCAGAGCTATTGAGAGCCTACTCTTCTAGATCTACAACCTACACCCTAGCCCAGTTAGGAATCAAATCAAATATGAGCATGGTCTATGCAACTACTGCATCCTTTGCTCTAATGCTGGCAGTTCTTTACATCCCACCAGTAGCAGATATTTTCAACCTAGTTCGCCCTGGGCTGGCTGACTGGGGAGTGATTATCGGCTTTGGACTAATTCCACTGGTAATTGGTGAAATAAGAAAATTAATCGCAAGAAACCTTAAGAAATCAAAGGCTTAACAATAAGCAGAAAAATCCCCTAGCCTAGGCTAGGGGATTTTTCTTATTTGTTCAAATTTTTAAAGGCCTTAACTCCTGGATAGATAGCAGCGTCTCCTAAATACTCTTCTATTCTGAGAAGCTGATTGTACTTGGCTACTCTGTCAGTCCTTGACGGAGCTCCTGTCTTAATTTGTCCTGCATTGACAGCCACTGCTAAATCAGCAATTGTAGTATCTTCTGTCTCCCCTGACCTATGAGAGATAACAGATGTAAAACCAGCATCATCAGCCATTTTAATAGCTTCCAGAGTTTCAGTTATAGTTCCGATTTGGTTTAGCTTGATTAGGATAGAGTTTGAGATACTCTCTTCCACTCCTCTTTTTAGCCTATCTACGTTTGTTACGAATAGGTCGTCTCCAACTAGCTGAACCTTATCTCCCAACCTATCAGTTAGCTTTTTCCAGCCTTCCCAATCGTCTTCGTCTAAGCCATCCTCGATTGAGATAATTGGATACTTATTGACTAGGTCAGCATAAAAGTCGATCATTTCGTCTAGGCTAAGAACCCTGCCTTCTCCTTTAAGGTTATACTTGCCATCTTCGTAGATTTCTGTTGCCGCTACGTCAAGGGCTAGAAGAACTTCTTCTCCTGGCACATAGCCCGCTTTTTCAATAGCATCTACTATAGTCTTTAGAGCCTCCTCATTGCTAGAAAGGTCTGGAGCATAACCACCTTCGTCACCTACAGCAGTGGAAAGTCCTCTTTCCTTTAGAACTGCTCCAAGAGCGTGGAAAATCTCAGCTCCCATTCTAAAAGCTTCAGTAAAGGAATCTGCTCCAACTGGCATAATCATAAATTCTTGAATGTCTACTGAGTTATCGGCATGTGACCCTCCATTTATTATATTCATCATAGGAACTGGAAGCACTTTAGCGTTTGCCCCTCCAATATACCTATATAGTGGTATACC
>CAZFXW010000005.1:30393-34842 GCA_964523385.1 uncultured Peptoniphilaceae bacterium
GGCATAATCATAAACTCTTGAATGTCTACGTTATTGTCAGCGTGCTCTCCGCCATTTAGGATGTTTAACATTGGAACTGGAAGAGTCCTGGCCCCAACTCCACCGATATATGAATAGAGATCTACTCCCATCTCTTCAGCTGCAGCCTTGGCCACTGCCATAGAAACTCCTAAAATCGCGTTAGCTCCTAGCTTACCCTTGTTATCAGTGCCATCCATATCAATCATGGCCATATCTATGCCAAATTGGTCTGAAACTTCCATACCGATAATCTCATCGGCGATATCAAAGTTTACATTGTCAACTGCGTTAAGAACTCCCTTACCACCAAATCTAGATATGTCTCCATCCCTTAGCTCGACTGCCTCGAAAGCTCCTGTAGAAGCTCCTGATGGAACCATTGCTCTTCCAAAAGCTCCAGCCTCTGTGATTACTTCAACTTCAATAGTTGGATTTCCTCTAGAATCCAAGACTTCCCTTGCATGTACATCTAAAATATGACTCATATTATTTCCCTTTCTCAATAAGTGATTTTCCAGTCATTTCTACTGGTTTGTCTAAACCCATTATATCTAAAATCGTCGGCGCCAGGTCACAAAGCCTGCCATCTGCCAAACCTTCTCCGTCCTCTAAATCAACCCCGATTAAAAAAACTGGGTTGGTAGTGTGAGACGTAACTGGCTCTTTAGTCCCCTCAACCGTCATAAGCTCACAATTTCCATGGTCTGCAGTTATTAAAATAGTATAGCCAGCCTTTTCAGCAGCATCAACCACATACTTTAAATTCTTGTCTACTGCCTCGATAGCTTCAATAGCTGCAGAGACCTTGCCCGTATGGCCAACCATATCTGGATTGGCAAAATTAACCACCACAAAGTCATAGGTTCCCTTCTCTAAGGCCTGAACCGTAGCTTTCATAACTTCCTCAGCACTCATAGCAGGCTGGAGATCGTAAGTAGCAACTTTAGGTGATGGAATCAGCACCCTTTCTTCTCTAGGATTTGGTTTTTCTACACCACCATTAAAGAAAAAGGTAACATGGGCGTACTTTTCAGTCTCAGCTACCCTTAACTGACTTAGACCTTGGTCTGAAAGATACTGGCCTAGAGTGTTGGTATAGACCTCTGGTGGATAGGCAATAGTTAGATTTTTCAAGGCCTCTTCATACTCGGTCATAGTAACCATATCTACACATGGCTTAGGTTTATCCTCATTAAAGTCGCTAAAGTCTTTTTCAGTTAGGGCCCTAGTCAGCTGCCTACCCCTATCTGGTCTAAAGTTAAAGAAGAGAACCCCATCTCCATCTTCAATCTTCACTGGCTCAACGTTCTTATCAGCTATAACCACTGGAAGAACGAACTCATCGGTTACTCCCTTAGCATAAGATTTAGAAACCGCCTCTAGGGCTCTAGTTTCTCTCTTACCTTCTCCATAGACCATAGCGTCATAGGCCATCTTGGTTCTATCCCATCTCCTGTCCCTATCCATGGCATAGTAACGGCCTACAACTGTTATGATTTGCCCAACGCCTATAGATTGGATCTTAGTCTCTAGTTCTTGTAAATCTTCAAAACCAGACTTGGGGTCAACATCCCTACCATCTAAAATAACGTGAATGTAAACCCTGTCCATATTTTCACCCTTACACATCTCTAAAAGGGCGTAAAGATGGTTTATATGAGAGTGGACCCCACCCTTAGACACTAGACCTATAAGGTGTAGATTTTTCCCAGAGTCCCTGGTCTTTTGAATTAAATCTAGAATTGGCTTGTTCTTGCAAAAATTTCCAGATTCTATTTCCTTATTTATTCTTGTCAGATCCTGGTAGATAACCCTACCAGCTCCGATATTTAAGTGGCCAACTTCTGAATTGCCCATCTGACCAGCCGGCAGACCTACATCTTCTCCCGACGCAATCAACTGAGAATGGGGGTATTTTTCAAGGAGAGAATCTACAGTTGGGGTAGATGCCTGTAGGATTGCATTTCCATCGTAATTCTCTCCCATACCCCAGCCATCTAATATTACAAGTAGGGTCTTCTTCATACTTACTTCCTGTAATTAACCAAGGCTTCAAAGGAATCAGCCTTTAATGAGGCTCCTCCAACCAAGGCTCCGTCAATTTCACCAGTCCCCATATACTCTTTTATATTGTCAGGATTTACCGAGCCACCGTATAAAATTCTAATCTTATCAGCCGTTTCCTGGGAATAAAGCTCGGCTAGAACCTTTCTAATGTAGGCGCACATGGCTGCGGCATCTTCTGCAGTTGAGCTTTTGCCCGTGCCTATAGCCCAGATTGGTTCGTAGGCTACAACCATCTCAGCAGCTACTTCCTCAGCAATTCCTTTAAAGCCGGCCTCAATCTGTCCCTTAATTTTAGACTCTGCCTGGTCCCCTTCCCTTTCCTCAAGGCTCTCACCACAGCAAAGGATGGGCACTAGTCCATTTTCTAATGCAGCTACTGTCTTTTTGTTTACGATCTCATCCGTATCCCCAAAGATATCCCTTCTCTCTGAGTGACCGGTTATTACATAGCTGGCTCCCGAATCCTTGACCATGGCCATAGAGGTCTCTCCAGTATAAGCTCCAGACTCTTCAAAGTAGGCGTCTTGAGCTCCAAGTCCAATAGAGGAACCCTCGATAACTTCTCCTACAGGAACTAGAGATATGGTTGGCACACAGACTAACTGCTCTACCGAATCATCATAGTCTCCCTGGATAAGCTCCTTTGCAAAGGCAGCTGCCTCTGACGGAGTGTAGTTCATCTTCCAGTTTCCAGCAATAAGTGGTTTTCTCAATTTATTCTCCTTTATTTCTCTTCCATGCCCTCCAGGCCTTCTAGTGGAACTCCCTCTAAAAATTGAAGAGAAGCTCCTCCTCCTGTAGAAACATGGGTAATTTTATCTTTTAATCCGCATTTTTCGATAGCTAGGGCCGAGTCTCCTCCACCGACAATAGTAACTCCATCTGAGTCAGCTAAGGCCTGAGCTATAGCAAATGTGCCCGCAGAAAACGGCTCCATCTCAAAGACTCCCATAGGTCCATTCCAGACCATAGTCTTTGCCTTCTTGATTTCATTTACAAAAATCTCTCTGGTCTTAGGTCCAATATCCAAATACTCCCAGCTTGGCTCAATTTCTCCCATGGCCATAACCTTTGTGTTAGCGTCCTCGCTAAAATCATCTGCTGCGACACCGTCTACTGGCAACAAGATCTTTACCCCTTTTTCCTCAGCCTTTTTTATCAGCTCTAGGGAAAGCTCCATCTTATCCTCTTCCAGTAAGGACTTTCCTATCTCATAGCCCTGAGCCTTGAGAAAGGTATAGGCCATACCACCGCCGACTATAATCGAGTCGACTACTTCAAGAAGGTTTTCAATAACCCCAATCTTGTCTGAAACCTTGGCTCCACCCATAATAGCCAAAAATGGTCTGGCAGGATTTTCCAAAGCTCCGCCCATAATATCTAGCTCTTTTTCCACCAATTTTCCTACTGCCGATGGCAAAAGCCTTGAAACCCCAAGATTTGAAGCATGTCCCCTATGGCAGGTTCCAAAGGCATCGTTTACATAAATATCGCCTAAAGATGCTAGTTCCTTGGCAAATGCTTGGCCATTTGCCTCTTCTTCTGGTCTAAATCTAGTGTTTTCTAGTAAGGCCACTTGACCAGGCTTAAGCTTACTTACTTCCTCTCTCACCTTATCGTCAACAACCTTATCTGAAGCTAGAAAAAGAACCTCTTCCCCTAACAATTGGCTAAGCCTATCTGCAACTGGCTTAAGGGTAAAATCCTTATTTGGCTCTCCCTTTGGCCTTCCTAAGTGAGACATAAGAATAACAGCTGCTCCATCTTCTTGTAGCTTTTTTATAGTTGGAATAGCAGCTACAATCCTTCCGTCATCAGCAATCTCTTTTTTATCCTTGCCCCCCATAGGCACATTAAAATCTACTCTAACTAAGGCTTTCTTGCCTTTAAAATCCTGGTCCTTTAAGGTTTTTTTATTTAACATTTATCCTCCTATAAGTAAAGGCTCCCGACTGGGAGCCCAGAGCGTTGACAAAGTCTGAAATTATTAATGGTATGATTTGGAAGTGTCGCGAGAATGACATTCTCTGGCCAAGCGGCCGTGAGCGATCATTCGAGGGAGACTCCAAATCTAGCTTTGTCTACACTCTCGCCCCCAAGGGGAGCCTTCAGTCTTATTTAGTTGCGATAATCTGAGCCATTTCTACTGTTCTAGTAGAGTAGCCCCACTCATTATCGTACCAAGCTACTACCTTGACCATGTCGCCCTTTACATTTGTAAGAGGTGCGTCTACAGTTGCTGAGTGTGGGTCTCCTTGGTAGTCAATTGAAACAAGTGGCTCTTCTGTATAAGCCATTACTCCCTTAAGTTCATTTTCACTTGCTTTTTTAAGGGCTGCATTAACTTCTTCTACTGTAGTT
>CAZFXW010000005.1:34852-35354 GCA_964523385.1 uncultured Peptoniphilaceae bacterium
GAGATAGTCTAATGAGAGTACTAATTACTGGTAAAGATAGTTACATAGGAGTGAGCTTTGAAAATTGGGTTAAAAATATTAATCCAGAATGGGATATCGATACAATTTGTCTAAAAGATTCAACTTGGAAAACTACATCTACTACAGATACTGTTGGAGTTGGAACTCTCATAGCGTATCCATCAAGTTTGCCTTCAAGCTCTGGTAGAACCAGTGAAACCGCCTTTGCTGCTCCTGTGGTCGTTGGAACCATTGAAAGAGCTGCAGCTCTTGCCCTTCTTGGGTCTTTATGTCTTGCGTCAAGTAAGTTTTGGTCGCCAGTGTAAGCGTGAATGGTAGTCATCTGTCCCTTAACGATGCCAAAGTTTTCTTTTATTACCTTAGCCACCGGTGCTAGACAGTTAGTAGTACAGGATGCGTTAGAAACAAGGTCGTGTTTAGATGAGTTGTAGCTCTCACAGTTAACTCCTCTAACAAATGTAGCGTCCATGTCGCTTCCAGG
>CAZFXW010000006.1:0-33160 GCA_964523385.1 uncultured Peptoniphilaceae bacterium
TAGAGATAAATAAAAACAAATTAAATATTATAGGCCTTAAAGTGACCACTATAGCTGAAAGGGACGGTTCATGCCCTAGAGGTGGCGAAGGCTGTGGAATATGTTCTTCTCTGGTAGGTAATTACGACATAAAAATTGAAGAGGGCCATGATAATAGCAAGGACACAGTAAGGTTGGTTCAAGCCGGTGCTAAGAAGGTCTACTGGATTAGGGCTCATAAGGATTACCTTAAAGATGCCTACAAAGAATTTAGAGATCTAATAAACCCAAATGAATTTATAGTATGTGAATCGAACTCCCTGAGAAACTATGTTAAGCCTAGGGTCTTTGCTATGATAAAGAATACTTCCGATGAACATATTAAACCGACAGCGGCTCAGGTTATCGACCAAGCAGATATTGTTCTCGGAAAATTTAGGGGGGAAAAAGAAGCCCTTGAGTATGTAGAAGACCTGGTTTTTAAAGAAAACAAATAAAAACAGACAAGAAAAAAGTCAGTTTCGATTATTTTACTTTCGAAACTGACTCTTAACTGGTTTCACATCCGTTTTCTTTTTTTGGCTCCATCATTTATATCACCTTTCTTCCGATAGGGCTGATGCCGTTTTTAGCTAGTTATAATCTCCCCCTGCCCTTTTTGCTACCTCCGTATACTCAAGAGGCTGAGTGAAACTCATTTCCTTTAGATTAACAGCTAGTAACCATAAACCCAGTCTTTACCAACCAGCCTTGTCCTACTGACTAGCTCCAACCAAATCCTCTAACTTCCCTTTGTTAACCTAAGGGGGTACACTTAGCTTGGCTGTAAGAACCTTTAGTTCTTACCCGATTTTTCTTACCTTTTCATATCTTTTTCAAGATGGTAATGTTCCGTCTCTGCTCCCATATCTTATTCACGCTGGTCACAACTGCCTTTAAATACGAGATTCATAGATGTGAACCTTTAGAGGGTCTCCCCTTCTATTCTATATATACCCTGTCTTTCTATTTCCTAAACATATTTGTCATTTTATTTCTTTTCTTGCTATTTTAGCTTAATCACTCTTATTAAATCCATCTCCTCTGAGACACTTAAGACGTTTTCTTCTAAAACTATGATGCCTAGAAAATCTCGGTATAAATAGACTTTAGAATAATCCTTACGGTCATTCCTCGACAGCAATTAAAAAATCTTCCGGGTACAAAAACCACAATCTACTGTAGATGAAGGTGGACTATCCTATTTCGAAGCCCATCGGCTTCCTGTATTACATATATACCCAGAATAAAAAGTCTTAAACATTTTTCAGCTTTTATTTTTTCTTTTTAAAAAATAAAAAAACAGCCGCCAAAATAACGGCTGAATCTTCTTATTAATCTTGGCTAAACTTGGTATTTACGTAGTCTACGTAGATTATCTGCTTGCCTTCTGTTTCAATTACCTCAGACTCTTTGGCAATTTCCCAGTTCTCTCTTTCATCAAGGTTGGGTATACAAGTATCCCAGGATTTTACACTTTGAAGTACCTTGGTGATGTAAGCATATGAACACTGATCTACCACTTGCTCTGCCAAGTTACCTCCGCCTATCATAAAGACTTCCTTCTTTCCTGATGGGTCTAGCTTCTTAACCATTGAGTCTAGCTCTTCAAGGGAATGGATAATGTGAACATTAGGATGATCTATCCTATAGTCAGTATTTCTAGTCAGAACTATATGCTCTCTTCCTGGCAAAGGATCTCCTCCCCTTAGGGAATGATATGTCTTTCTTCCCATAACCATAATATTGCCCATGGTTATCTTTTTAAACCTCTGAAGGTCCTGGCCTATATGGAATAGCATCTTGCCTTCCATCCCTATACTCCAGTTTTGATCAACTGCAAAAATCATTTTCATTTTATCTTAAAATCCGAGGATTCAGCATTTTGAACTAGCATTTTTATTAAACCAGTTTTATCGCCTCTCCAATCGAACTCTCCATCTTCTATTCTAATTATTGTATAGCCGGCTGCGACTCCCTCCAGGTCTTGAATCATTTCCTCTAGGGCTAGTCTAACAGAGTCTTGGCTATTAGCTTTTTTTCTTACACAACAACCTATCCAATAAGGAATAGGATAGCCTAGGACAAGCTCTGGGTAGTTTTCTAAAACTAGCT
Source organism: uncultured Peptoniphilaceae bacterium (assembly GCA_964523385.1). Classification (GTDB taxonomy): domain Bacteria; phylum Bacillota; class Clostridia; order Tissierellales; family Peptoniphilaceae; genus CAZFXW01. The sequence goes on from CAZFXW010000006.1 coordinate 2,134, forward strand.
TCCTATCCTGGCTAAAGGACTCTTCTTCATCATAGAAGAAGAGCATGTCCCCACTTTTGCCATCAACCACAGCAGAGTTAAAGATTTCATTTAAATCTTCTTCTTCCAAATCCTGGCCTAAAGCCCTGATGGCTTTTTCATATGGCTCAAAGGACTGGATAGCTGGGCTAAGGTTATTTAAATTTAGATTAAATTCTATATCTGATCCAAAATAGGCTTTCAAAGCCTCTAAAAAATAGTCCCTTTGAGACTTGCCCATTAGGCAGTCTCTTCTTCGGTTAAGGCCGCCGCATGGTAAGATGACCTTACAAATGGCGACGATTCGATTCTCCTAAAACCTAGTTCCATGCCAATCTCAGCATATTCTTCAAATTGGTCTGGATGAACATATTCTGTTACAGCAATGTGCTTTCTAGAAGGCTGTAGGTACTGGCCTATGGTTACCATATCTACGTCCAAGTCCCTTAGTTTCTTTAAAAGCTCGATTACCATCTCTCTAGTCTCTCCAAAGCCAACCATAAGGCCTGACTTGGTTACAAAGCCCTTTTCCTTAGCGTATCTTAGAACCTCATAGGAATGATCTAAGTTAGACTGGGGGCAAATCTCATCAAAGTATTCTGGAACTACTTCTACGTTGTGGTTGACTACATCTGGACCTGACTCTAGGACGATATCTAAAAGCTCATGTCTAGCATGGAAATCTGGGATTAAAAGCTCTACAGTAGTACCTAGGTTATACTCTTTGATTAACCTACAAGTCTCTGCAAAGTGATTAGCTCCCTCATCTTCCAAATCGTCTCTATCTACTGACGTTACAACAGCATGGGTTAATCCTAATTCCTTTACTGCCAGGGCTACGTTCTTTGGCTCATCTGGGTCCAAGGGTAAGGGCTTCATAGTAGTAACATTGCAAAACTTACAATTTCTAGTACATCTATTGCCTAAAATCATAAAGGTGGCCGTTCCAGCCTCATAGCACTCCATCTTGTTAGGGCAATTAGCCTCCTGGCATACAGTGCTTAGGTGCTTGCTCATCAAAACATCGCTTACTTCTCTGGTTGTTTGTCCGCCTTGAATCTTTAATCTGATCCACTCTGGTTTTCTCATTTCTTCTCCTTTTTATTCTTCTATATTTCCTAAGTCCCTATCCTCCAAAATAGCCAATAGGTCTTCTATTAAGTCTTGGTTTTCCATACCACTAATATAGTCTGACACCGGCAATTCTGCCAACTTTTTAGTCAAGGCTTCCTCGCTTAGCTCTAGTCCCTTTAACTCCTTGGAAAAGTCCTCAACGTCCTGGATTTCAAAGAAGTCACCAAGAATTGAAATCTCTTTAATCTTATTTCCATCGAGAACCATCATATAGTCTACCAGGCCAAAGGGATGTCTGACTGCCCTTTCGATAAAGTTATCATAGTCTCTACCGTAGTTCCAGTCCCTATCTTCCCATCTCTCTAGGTACTTCTGGCTCCCGTCTAATATCTCTTGGTCCAACTCTCTGACGTCGGTAATTCCATGGTATTTGATAATGAAATCAGATAGATAATCCATAAACTCCTCAACATCCATGCCTATATCGTACTCTTTTATGGTACCAATCCTAGATTTAACCGACTTTACATTTTTGTTTACGAACTTAATAGGTCTAGAATTTAAAACCGCCGTTAGATTTTCTACGTCTACATCAAAGAGAAGGGTTCCGTGGTGGATTATCCTTTTTCCATGCCTATACTGGGCATTGCCTGAAACTTTCTTATCGTCGATTAATATATCATTACGGCCTGTGAACTTAGCATTAAGGCCTAGGTTCTTAAGACCTTCAACCACTGGCTTAGCAAATTCCTCAAAGGATGACTCTACGTCTCCCTTATCTGTATTGGTGATAAAGCTGTACTGCATATTGCCTAAATCACAATAGACCGTTCCACCTCCGGAAAGCCTACGGATTACCTTAACTCCTCTTTCCTCAGCAGTGTCAACATCTATCTCAGCCCTGGTGTACTGATTCTTACCCAAGAGGACCGTAAGATCATTTCTCCAAAGCATAAAAACGTCATCGTCAGTTTCCTTCATAAAATACTCTTCTATGGCGTGGTTAAGGCCTGGATTAACATTGTCATTCTTTACGTATATCATTTATGCACCCTTCACAAAATAATCAAAAATTTCGTCAAATTTATCCGAGTGATGAGTGAACTCGGGATGGAATTGGATGCCCATAAAGAAATGGTCGCAAACAAGGGGTTCTATGCCCTCGATGATTCCATCAGATGAGCGGGCAACAACCTTAAACTGGGGCGCCAGCTCCTTTATTGCCTGGTGGTGGAAGGAGTTGACTATAGTCTCCTGCCCCAGCACCTGGTAAAGATGTGAGCCTTTCTCGACGAAAAGCTTATGAAAGTTCTCTTCAAAGCCCTTTATTTTAGGACTGTGAACAAGGGTATTTTCCCTTTGAACATATATATCCTGGTAGAGGCTGCCACCAAAGTAGGCGTTTACCAACTGCATACCTCGACACACTGCCAGAAGAGGAATCTTCCTATCGAAAATCCTCTGGATAATTTGAATCTCAGAAGTATCCCTATGGGGCTGAATCTCGGCCAGCTCTCTTATAGGTTCTTGTCCATAAAGAAATGGAGAAACGTCTGCTCCTCCAGTCATAATAACTCCATCGACTAAGCTTAAAAATTCATCTAACAGTTTATAGGACTTGAGAACCGATGGAAAGACCAAGGGTATAGCTCCTGCCCTATCTACACCATCCATAAACATATTGTTTATCTCAATGGCCACTCGTCCATATCTCTTTTCCTGCCAGCAAAAAACTCCTATCCTCTTCATCTTACCCTCCCTATCATATACTCAAAAACTTTAGGAAAGGGGTCTCCCTCCAACCTTTCAGGGTGAAATTGAAAACCTAAGTAATTAGGATAATTAACTAGCTCTATAGCCTCAATTACTCCATCTTCCGAGTATGCTACCGGTACTACTCCATCGCCTAAGCTATCTATTGCCTGGTGGTGGAGACTGTTGACTACTAACTTTTTGCCTAGTAACTCGTTTACAACTGAACCATCTTTTGTCTCAATAAAATGATAAACATCAGTAGGTCCATTATCAGGAAACTCTGTCCTATGGTGAATTACCTGATTGTAACCTTCCTGCTTTAAATCCCTTATCAAGCTCCCACCTAAGTGGATATTGGTTAACTGCATGCCCCGACAAATGGCCAAGATGGGCAATTCTCTTTTCATAGCAGCCTCTAAAAGGGCCAACTCAAAATCATCTCTCTCAGGATTATAATCCTCTACTGTGGTAGGGTTTTTCCCATAGAGAAAGGGACGGATATCTACTCCGCCTGATAAGACAAGAATATCTATAAAGCTAGCGATTTCCTCAGCCACCTTCGTATTCTTGATAATGGGTATGCCTACTGGCAAGCCACCGGCCTTCTTTACAGAATCAAAATAGGCCTTGTCCATGCTCAGAGAATCAGCAACCTCAGATTTAATTAAACTGGTTGTAATTCCTACAATCTTCAGTAATATCACCTTCTTCCTCTAGCAAATTATATAGGATTAAGGGTAAAAAATCAATCATACTAAAATAGTAGGTGTTCTATAATTGAAACAACAATCTAAAATAGTTTTACTAATGAAAAAGTAAAGTACTTGGATAAAACCTAAGAAGCCTAGTTACTTACTAGAATTAGGTTAGCTTAGATTTGCCGTGCTTAAAGATTAAGGCCTGGGTAAGGAGGGTATAAGGCATAATAGTACACTAAGGAGGTTATTATGAGATTTTTACTAATCTTAGGATCTTTGAGAAAGGGCTCTTATAATAAAAAAATAGTCCAGTATATGGTGGATAATTTTAGCGATAGCTATGACTTCGAAGTTGTAGACGTAGACTTGCCGATTTTCAACCAAGACTACGATGACTGTCCACCAGCTAAGGTTCTAGCTATGAAAGAAGCGATAAAAAGAGCTGACGGCGTTATTATAGTGTCCCCCGAGTACAATCACTCAGTCCCAGGCCCAGTTAAGAATGCCATTGATTGGATGAGCCGTGCTGAAAGACCATTAGTTGGCAAACCAGTAACCTTGATGGGTGCTTCTGATGGAAACGTTGGGACAGCTAGAAATGTCAAGGAGATAAAGTCTGTCCTTCAGGCACCAGGAGTTGCAGCCAATGTCTATATGTACAACCACGTCCTAGTGGGCAATGCGGATGAAAAAGTAGGACAAGACGGAAAGTTTAACGACCCTAGGACGGAAGAGTACCTGGTGACTGTGTTAGAAAAATTCTCAAATTTTGTCGATAAAAACAAGGCTTAAAGTTTAATTAGATTGGATTTAAGCATAAAAAAGAGGAAGGTTTCACCTTCCTTTTTTTATGCCTTATTCTAATGAGCAACCCACTCCCCAGTGGGTGTGGATATAATCCTTTCCAGATTTTTCCTTAAGCTTGTGTCTAAGGTTTGAAATATGGACCGAAATTGAGTTGTCATATACAGAGATTTCCTCTCCCCAAATTTCCTGGTATAGCCTTTCTCTGGATAAGACTGTCTTGGGATTTTTTAAGAGAATTATTAGAAGTTTATATTCGGTCTTAGTCAGTTGAAGACTAGCATCTTCTAGAAAGACAGTCTTAGACCCAGGGTCTAAACGAATCGACCCATAGGATAAGCAATCCACTAAATCTTCCTCTGGCTCCTTCTCTGTTCTCCTGAGAACCGCCTTAATCCTAGCCTGTAACTCTATTTTGTCAAAGGGCTTGGCAATATAGTCATCGGGTCCCTTTTCTAAGCAAGGGGCTATACCCTTAATATCGGTTTTTCCAGAAATTACAATAATAGGCATGGTATCCATCTACCACGTCGTCTTTCTTTATGTTAGCCAGGGCCAAATCTAAGTCCTTATTGGAGTAGACTTGGATAGCTTCGGCTACCATGTCCTCTGCTGACCTTCCCATTGAAATAAGCTCAGGAAAAGGCGGATAGCCTCCCCAGTTCAGCATCTCTATTATAAAACTTGCACTAGCAATTGACTACCTGCCAACCCTTTCCATATCCGTAACCATCTTTAAGGCTGCAGAAATCAGCCTTAATTCAGTGGCCACAGGCTGCTGCTTCATTATTAACTTTACAGACCTAACAAGTCTTGTGTTATTCATTAAACTTTAGCCCTCCTGTTTACATAGTTAAAGGCCGAGTTGATAAGGAGAATAAAAATAAATAGGACAGCTCCTGTTCCAACCAGAGCCCTTCTGTGTAGGCCAACTGCATAGGCCATTTCAAGGACTATATTTGCCGTCATGGTTCTAGCACCTTTAAATAGACTAGTTGGCATGATTGCCTGATTACCAGCCACCATCATTACTCCCATTGTCTCTCCTATAGCCCTACCAACGCCTAATATGGATGAAGAAACTATTCCGGATTTTGCTGCCGGAACTACCGCTGTTATAACACCCCTTTCATGAGTAGCTCCCAAGGCTAAAGCCCCTTGATAGTAAGCTCTAGGTACAGCTCTAATTGATGACTCTGACAGTGCGATTATTGTAGGGAGGATCATAATACCAAGTAGGACAATGGCCGTCAGCATAGTCATACCAGTTCCTCCCAACCACTGCCTAAACAAAGGGACCACAACCATCACGGTAAAAAATCCAAAAACAATAGATGGTATACTAGCCATAAGATTTATCGCTCCTTTTAAGGGCCTATAGATAGCTGGCGGACAAAAATGTGCCATAAAAATAGCAGTTAGAATTCCAATGGGGATCCCAACTAGGATTATTTTACCACTAGCTCCACCAGTTTGGCCTATGTCTGAACCACTAGCGTCCGTTTGGGTAGCATCTTCTCCTGGTGTTTCTGTGCTAGCTGTTTTATCACCTGCGCAAGCTACAAAAAACAATCCTAGGACCAGAGCTAGGGCTAGTCCCATTAATTTTGATTTTCTTAACATGAAATCACCTTTTCCTTTAATTTTTATTTCAAGAACATTTTAAGCCATAAAGATTAAGTTGATTTTACAGTTAAGTAAAGATTGAGTAAAATTCTACACAAAAAAAGGAAGGTCATAGACCTTCCAGAATATTGACAAAGTCATAAATTATTAAAGAGTGATTGGAGCCCTCACGAGAATGGCATTTCCTGGCCAAGCGGCCGTGAGCGACCATTCGAAGGAGGCTCCAAATCTAGCCTTGTCTGCACTCTCAAAGGTCATAAACCTTCCTTCTTGTTAATGAACCAACATTTCTTCCATAACCCTTTGGGAAACCGAATTAACTCCTCCAAAGGTAGTTATTTTACTAGCGCCCAGTGATGTAATATAGGATCTAACTCCTACAGGAACCCTATCCTGAGCCACTAGAACCAGGGGTATATCTCCCCTACCTGCTACGGGCCCTGCTGAGAGAGCATCTACTAAGCTTGTCCCATTGGCCACGAATACATCTGAAGAGCTGGTGTACTTGCTCTTGTTGATTAGAAGAGATGTGTGATATCTATCGTCTCCTCCAATCCTGTTATAGGCGATATCCAGTTCTAAAAGTCTTTTCTCAATCTCCAGGCCTAGGGTAGCTGAACCACCGATAAGGGTAACTTGATTAATAGAATTTTCCATTAGAAACTTCTCTACCTCATCGGGCAAGAAATCCTCTCCTACTAAAAGGACAGGGGCTCCTTCTCCCTTAGCTGGTCCGGAAATCGAAATTGCGTCAACTTCCTTAACTCCGTTAACTAAATAAGCCTTATTAGCTTCTGAAACTAGCTGGACATTTTTTCCAATCTCTACAGCTGTTTCATATCTGGTAGACCCGGCTATTCTAGTCACTGAATAGCCTAGACCTCTTAACTTAGATTCTACACCAAGTGATACGCTATTCTCTCCACCAATTATTACTATCTCTGTAGGTTTAATTCTCTGAACCTCTCTTATGGTCTCAATTGGCAGAGTCTCTGCATTGGTTAATAGAACAGGTCCCTCAGCCCCCTTAGTCAGTGGTGACATTACCAAGGCATCGGTTAGGGCATGGCCACTGGTAATATAAAGGGTATCGGCCCTGTTAAAGTAATTTTTAGAAATTTCTTCAGCTGTAGCAAATCTATTGTCTCCAGCAATCCTGTAGCCAGTGGAAACTCCAAAGGCCTTGTTGATAGCCGCATAGGCATCTGGCAAACCATATCCATAGCCCATATTTGGCGACTTAGGATAGTCGGCATCGGTAAGGGGTCTGGCAGTTCTAGTTATCAAATCCTCTGCCATGTCTGGAGTTAAATCAGGGTTAGCCTCGATTAGGAGGGCGAAGAGCCCACTTATTTGAGGAGCTGACATGGAAGTACCATCCATAATTTTGTAGCCCCCTTTTCCGTTAGCAACCTTTATGCCTACACCCGGTGCCACAACCTCTGGCTTAACTATAGTAGCGTCTATTAGTGAAGGTCCTATTTTAGAAAATGGTAGGAGCATAGAATTACCATCAATAGCTCCAACAGCAAAGGCCTCGGCCATATTGGCTGGGTTTTCTATCGAGCCTGGTTGGGCCACAGAACCAGGCGTCCTTACATTTCCAGCAGCAAATACTGGAATAATGCCTAGGTCTCTCCAGCTGGTGAGTATACCCTTAAACCATGTTTCTGAACTAGCAGCCCCACCCCATGAGTTGTTGATAATGTCTGGTGCCCTTGATGGGTCTCCACCTGGCGCCATCATCCACTGGGCTGCCTTTATAATATCTACGCTAGTTGCATCGTTATCTCCAAATGCCCTTACAGCTATCCACTGGGCACCTGGTGCTACACCTACAAACTCTGGGTTCTCCACCTCTCCTCCCAGGGCCAAGCTAACTACAGCTGTCCCGTGAGGGTGGGAACTACCGTTAGAGTTAGAGTCAATTGGCAAGCTAGAATCACCAACAAGGTCATACCAGTTGCCTTCTGGGTCTATTTGGCCAGTCTCTGGGTCATAACCCCTCCACTTATGCCTTAGGTTGGGATTTTCCCAGTCAATTCCCGAGTCTATAAAGCCTATTACCACTCCCCTGCCTATTATATCTAGGTCCGAGTGGGCCTTATAGGCATTGAGAGACTCTAGATGCCAAAGGGCTTGGCTAGTTGCAGATAGGGTTAGGCCTAAATCTGATAGGTTAAAGGGGGAAGTCTTTTCACCCTTGCCTAAGACCACGCCATCATTTCTCTCTATGCCCCTAATTTCCGGAAACTCTACCAACTCTAGAAGGACTTCTTCCTTCGAACGGAGGTAGACAGCGTTAATAATATGGAAGGACTCATAATCAGCCACCTCACCTAAGGCTTTTTTCTCCTCAAGGAAGGTTAAAACCCTATGCTGACTCCTATCGCTAGCCTCCTTTAGGCTACCATAATAAATTTCTTTTAATTCTTCTTCATCTTCAACATCAGCAGCTTCTTTCCTGCTTATCTCATTAATGTCCTCTTCAAAGTATATCAGTGATTCAATAAAATCGCCGCCTGGACTGGCTAAGGCACTAGCCGGTATCAGCAGCACTAACAAAACCGTTAAAAGTTTTCTCATCCTTCCTCCTTGGAATATGTCAACTTCATCTTGTCTATAATCCTAATTCTTCTTGCTTCATCCTAAGCCTATATAGCATTGAGCTGTCGTCTAGGCTAACCATATCCCTAGTAATCAAATCTCCTTTTTTTACATCGGCTAAAATCTTTGACTCTTTGCCGATTAAGGCTATGGGTAGATAGTTGTTTTCCCTGGCTATTTCGTAGCTGGTCAGAGTACCGTAAACATCCCTACCACCCATTCCTTCGATAGGGTCCCCGGCCTTTAAATCCCTCTTAGCTCGGGTGACAACATCAGCCACTTGACCCTTCACTGGAGCTATAGTTGGTTCATTTTCAATAATCGCATCATATATGGTAATTGGAGTTTCTAAGGAGGTTAAGTGATAGGGTCTGTGGAGACAGTAGTTAGGCCCATCTCCCATAGACAAGTACTTCATTAAATCCTTAACTTCCTCTGCCTCATGGGTCACAATTGCAAAGACCCCTGGCGCCATACCAAAGGCAAAATCCACAATTCCATAGCTATTTAATATTCCACCCTCGCTCTTTAACTTGAAAAGATCGGCAATGTGGTCGGGATCAGAAGTGACTCCGTGGCAACCCATAACATCTGGAAGAAAGCCCAGAGCATTGGCTACTGAGTTCAGTTCAATCATGGTATTAGTCCCATCTACAAAGCTAGTCAGAATCTTAGGGTAGAGGTCCTTGGCAGCTGCCTCTTCCTTCAAATCATCTTCGGTTACATAATGATTGAGGGGATTATTCTTCCCCTTGCCTACTGCTAGCAATTCAAAGCCTAAGCTATAGGCAAAGTCTGCTAATTCTAAAATAGCCCCTGGCTCATCTCCTGCCGAACCAGTGTAGACTACGCCGTTTTCCAAGGCCAGCTTGTGCAATATAGGCCCAATAACTGCGTCACACTCTACGTTGAGCATGATTACATGCTTTTGACTTTTTAGGGCGTCATAGGCCATCTGGGCTCCAAAAGGTGGATTGCCAGTGGCATCGACCATGGCAGAAATCCTAGCTAACTTACAGCCTAGCTGGTAGTCTTCAGAAACCACAAAGCCACCTCTTTCAAGGATAGTCTCTGCTTTCCTATAATCATTGGTAATAAGTATATCCTTAGGATCAACTCCTGAGGCTGCTAAAACATCAAAGCCCTTTTGGGCTTTTTCGTCTATAATAAGCGAAGGCTTCATGCCATCGATTCTCATCATCTGATGGATTAAGCCAGAGCCCATCTTTCCAGCTCCCACCAATCCAACCTGTACTTCCTCACCTAACTCTTTCAGCCTGGTGAGCTTTCTCTTCATTCTAAACATCTATTCCTCCAATACCTTCTGCACAGGCATAGGCTGAGGCAAAGGCCCAGTGGATATTAAAGCCTCCACAGTCACCGTCAATATCTAAAATTTCTCCAATTAAATAAAGACCTTTGCATTTTAGTGATTCCATAGTCCTTGGGTCTACCTCATCGGTAGCCACTCCTCCAGCCGTAACCTGGGCCGAGTCCATACTGTATGCTCCTTCAATCTCAAAACTTAGGGCCTTGAGCTGGGCTGCCAGCTTAACACAATCATCATAGGACATCTCTCCTACAGGTCCAGAGTTAAAGCCCTGGCTCAACAGTTTAACACATTTTCTAGGAACCAAGCTTATTAAGGCTTGGTCCAACATTTTCCAACCAGCCATGGCAAATCTGTAAGACAGGTCTACCGCCAGCTGTTCTTGGTCTAGCTCTGGAAAAAAATCGACCTTAAAATAGGCCCTATCTTCTTTTAATACATCTAAGGCCCTTCTCGAAAGTTGAAGAACAGCAGGTCCAGAGATTCCATAGGAAGTAAAGAGAATTTCGTCCTCATCGGAAATTACAAATTCATCTCCTCTGTAAAGGGAAAGTCCTCCTTCAAACCTAACTCCCTCCATAGGTCTTTGGCTGTCGCCTACTAGGTTTATCTGAACTATACCAGGTCCAAGGTCAGTTAGCCTATGGCCTAGACCTTTGGCTAATTGGTAGCCAAGTCCATCAGAACCTGACCTACAAAGGCTAGTTCCTCCAGTAGCCAGTACTAGGGACTTTGACTTATATACACCTGAACTCGTCTTTATAATAAAGTATTCATCTTTTTTAACTTCCTCTACTACAGTGTCATAGTGAATCTCTACTCCATACCTCTCCCCTTCTAATAAGAGGAGGTCTAATACCGAACTTGATTCTAAGGACCTAGGGTAAAGCCTTCCCTTGGAAAGTTCCCTAGTCATCATTCCCATTTGATCAAATATATCTATTAAATCCGAACTGCCTAGCCTCTCAAGGGCTGAAATTGCAAAATCGGGGTTTTCACCGTGGTAGCGGTTGATGGATATGTTTCTATTGCTATAGTTGCACCTGCCATTACCAGTTGCCAATAGTTTCTTCCCTGGCCTGTCATTTCTCTCTAGAATTAAGACTTGTCGCCCTCTTTTTCCAGCTTCTGCTGCAAAGAAAAGACCAGCTGGTCCTGAACCAATGACTATAACATCCTTTAACATCTCCACCACCTCCTTTCTATTTTATCACAAAGTCCACTAGCAAGTTAGATTTATGGTTAATGGACACCTTTATTACCTTAATGGGTTACAATAAATCATTAAAAATCCTAGTTTATTTCAACTATTTTCAAAACTTTAGCCTTTCTTTTGCCATGATAAGGTTTTCTTTTACCCATTTCACCAAATTCGACAAAATTGTAATATATTTGTAACTACTTTTTATTTCTTATGTGGTACTATGTAAGCAGTTAATAAATAAGGATGGTTAAAGCCACGTTTTTGTTCATCCTCCCAAAGAATACAAAGACCAACCATCCTAGTTATTGATAAGAAACGCTGCAGTTTCCTGCAGCGTTTTTTTTATTATTCTTTTATATATCCATTCCTGCAACCCTACCCTTTAACGGTTGGTATAGCTCTTCTTTATTTTTCTGTGGATGTCTTCTTAAAAGAGAGTCAATAAGTATCTTGCCTCCGTGATCTATACCTTGACAGCCTGCCAAAAGGATTAAATCCCCTTCTTCAACTAAATCCAAGGTTCTCTCTATAGCAGGTGCTAACTCTTCTAACATTTCATATTCAATACCTGCCTCTTTCATCTTCTCTTCAAAAATTTCTACTTCATCCTGGTGGACATAGTCGTGTTTTTCAGTAGTGTCCCTAGACTTGGTGACTATAAAGTTTGCTGCATTTAGCTTATCAAACCACTTAACTATTGTGTCGGTATTTTCACCGTTAACAGTCACACCTCTGTTACCTCTGATAGCATAAAGAATATGACACTTATTGTAATCCATCATAGTAAGGGTTTGGAGGGTCATGTCGATATTTCCAGCATTTGCAAAGTGGTCATCTACTACCATAAACTCATCGTCGTAAATAAGCTGGAATCTCCTCTCTATTCCCCTATACTCCTCTAAACCAGAGATAACCGTCTCAACTGGACAACCCATAGACAGGGCCATGGCTATGGCAGAAATAGAGTTAACCACCGAATGGTAACCAGCAACTTTAAGTTCTACTCTAAATTCACCTGACTGGGACTGGCCAGTCTTGGTCTTAAATGGATGGCCTAGTACTAGTGTATATTTGCCAAAACCAGTGGATACATCTATATCCTTAGCATAGATATCAGCTTCTGGATTCTTATCACTAAAGGTGATTACATGACCTTTGGTTTGATCGATAAGGCTGGCAGCATACTCGTCTTCAAGATTTAAGATAACAAAGCTATCCTCTGACGCTTGGGTGATAGTCTTCTTCTTTTCTTCAAAATATTTTTCAAAGGTTCCATGCTGGTCTATATGCTCTCTGGTGATATTGTTCATACACACCACATCAAATTCCGTACCATGAACCCTATACATTTCCTGGGCTATAGACGAAACTTCCATAACAGCTGTATCTATCCCCCTGTCCAGCATAAGCCTAAAAATTCCTTGGAGCTCTAAACTCTCTGGCGTAGTCAATTTTGAAGGGATAAGCTCTTCCCCAATCTCATACATTACTGTTCCAATAAGGCCAGGCTTAACTCCCCATTTTCTTAAAATACTCATAAGCATCATTGAAGTAGAAGTCTTACCGTTAGAGGCAGTTAGACCGATTAAAGTTAGCTCTTTTGATGGATGGTCAAAATAATTACCCGATATTATGGCCAAAGACTTTCTATTGTTTTCAGTCACATAGGTTGGCAGGCCGTATTCGCCTTTCTTGGTAACCACCACAGCCGAGGCACCTTTCTTTACCGCTTCCGGGATGTAATCGTGACCATCTAGCTCAAGACCGTGGATGGCTACGAATAAATAGCCTTCCTTAACCTTTCTCGAGTCATAAGCCACTCCCTTTATATCTAAATCGGCAATCTCATGGCTGCCGTCTATAAGTTCAACACCTTCTAGAAGTTCTACTAATTTCAAATCTATCACTCCTTTAATATATAAATTATACATTTCCCCTAATAAAAGGGCAAACCGTTAAGCTACTGATAATCTTGGGTATAAGTAGGAGCGAGGTGATATTATGGATGGATATAAACTATACATTATGGAGACCTGCCCTTATTGTGTAAGTGTAATAAACTTTATAAAAAAGAAAGGGCTTGAAATAGAATTAGTCGACATTAGAGACGATAGGGCCGATAGAGACTTCTTAAAAGAAGTAGGTGGCAAAGTACAGGTGCCAGCCCTTTTAATGGAAGATGGTAGCTTTATGTATGAGTCAAAAGAGATTATAGATTATATAAATATGAGATTTAAATAGGAGGACCGATGCAGACTAAGGACCATGTTTTAGATTTCTGGTTTGATGAAGACCATATCCCCCTCCACTTTAGTGGTGGGCCAGACTTTGACCAAAAGATTAGGGATAAGTTTTTAGAAACCTGGGAGCGAGGCTCCCAAGGGCTTTTGGTAGACTGGAGGAGTGATATCCACGGTAGATTGGCAGAGATTATCGTCCTAGACCAGTTCTCTAGAAACCTTTTTAGAGATGACATTAGGACCTATACCCAGGACAAGATGGCCATAGCCCTGGCCCAAGAGGCTCTTAAAGATCCAGGCTATAAGGATTTGGACATGGAGAAGAAAAAGTTTATCCTCCTGCCCTTTATGCATTCTGAATCCCTAGAACTCCACAAGTGGGCCAGGCCATACATGGAGGCAACTGGTGATGAAGGGCTGATCTACTTTGAAGACCTCCACTTGGAAGTGCTAGAGAAGTTTGGACGATACCCTTATCAAAATAAAGACCTGGGCAGGGAATCGACAGAAGAAGAACTAAAAGCCTTAAAAGAAGCCGAAGAAAGAGGCGGGTTTTATTCAGGCTAACTCAAATCCAGCAAATAAACAGGCAGGTTATCAAACTCTATTATAACGGCAGGACCTGCCCTAGTAGGTGAATATGAAAACAGTAAAAGAACTAAATGAAAATATAAAAGAATATACCAAGCCCTTTATCCTGGGTAACCCAGAAATCTTGGAAATGACTGAGGACTGGGGAGTGATGAGAGTAGATGTCACTGAAGACCTGCTTAATTTTCACGGCATAGTTCACGGCGGAATCTACTTTGCCCTCTCTGATACAGTGGCTGGCATACTCTCAAATATAAGAGGCAATAAAACAGTCACAGTTAGCTCTAATATTAATTACCTAAGAAGCGCAAACTGTGGCCAAATGGAAATCGTGGGAGAAGTCCTCCACAGAGGTAGGACCACGGTAGTCGTAGAGGTTAAGACCTACTGTGAAGAAAAAGTCCTAACCATAGGCACCTTTACCATGATGATAATTGAGTAAAAAGTAAGGAATTTTCTAGAACTAGGATAGCTAGAGAATTTGCTAAACAAAAAGTTTTTTCTATAAGGAATAAACCTTCTAAATATAAAAAATGAGCTGACAGCACTCTGTCAGCTCATTTTTTTAATTTAAGATCCGTAAGCCTTAAAATTTGTCTCTTCCTGCTCATCAGCCAGCCTGACATTATCAGCGATTGCCGCTGCCATTTTATGGACTGATGCAGTGTGAACCCTGACCATTTCTACTCCCTTTTCAGCTGCGATAGCCGTCAAGACCATAGATCCTAAATCCCTATTTTCAAAACCCTCTTCGGTTTCTGGGTCTAGGTTAAAGCCGGCTTCTTCCAGGATATTTACTATAAATCTCTTTCTAGAAACACCTAGGTAGGCTGTAAAGCCTAGGTCATGAATCACGTCTATATCCTTAACTAGGATAAGATTCTCTCTCTTAGTAAGTCCAAATCCGATACCTGGATCTAGGGCCAATCTATCCCTAGTAATGCCAGCTGCTACTGCTCTTTCAATTGTCTTAGCAAAGTAAAAATTCATAAGGTCTAAGATATCCATCTTGCTCATGCTTTCAAACTCTTCCTGGCTAAAGGCATCTTCTCCACCAAACTTAGGAAATATTTCGGAAGATGGATGGTTGGGCCTAGCTAGAACTGGATTAAACATAGCAACAATACCAGCGTCAGTTTCTCCAACGGTTTGGGCCATATTCGGGTCTCCCATAAGTCCGGTAATGTCGTTAATAATGTCTGCTCCTGCCTCTAAGGCTGCCCTTGCCACATCTGCCTTCCAAGTATCGATGGACAGAGGCACATCTAGCTCTTTTTTTAAAGCCTTGATAACCGGCACCACCCTATCTATCTCATCCTTATGGTCTACAGGCGTAGAACCTGGTCTTGTAGACTCGCCGCCAATATCCAACATGGTGGCTCCCTCTTCCACAAGAAGCTTGGCCCTCTCTAGGGCCGCCTCCACGTTGTTAAACTTGCCCCCATCGGAAAAAGAGTCAGGCGTTACATTTAGTATCCCTGCAATCTCTGTTTTCCCATCTGATACAATCTCTCTTCCACCGAACTTAAATACTCTTTTCATTCACTCTTCCTCTATTTATCTAGATTTTAATTTAGGTTTGATATCAAGGACTGGAGTCCCATCTAGCATATCAACACCATTGAATTTTATTATACCATCTTTAATCTCATTTATCCTAATCCTAGAAAGTCCAATTCCATTTGGTCTAAAGGGGGCCCTAGTGGCAAAAACCCCTTTTACCTCCCCATCTTTTGATGCCCTAGGAACTAGCTGGAGTCTATAACCCTCAGCCTTATCAAAATTAAAGATAATTTCTATCTCATCTCCCGGCTCTAGGCCTAAGAGCCCATCCTTGTATTCATCGAGAACCTCTATGCTTCCTTCCTTATCTATGGCTAGGAAATTTTGCCTTGGAAGATCATCTCCCTCCACAAAGGGCGACCTAATATATCCAATAGGATTAAAAACAATTTTATCCAAAGAGTACCAACCTCACTTCCATATCATTGTCCTCTAAAAACTTTTCAATTTCTTCCTTGGCCACCTTTTTAGCTTCCTCTTTAGGATAGCCATAGATCCCTGCTGAAATTAAGGGAAAGGAAATAGAGCTAAGCCCCTTATCTTTGGCAATTTTCAAAGAGTTCCTGTAGCAGGCTCTGAGAAGCTCCTCCTCTCCTGACCTACCATCCTTGTAAATAGGGCCTACTGTATGGATTACATATTTGGCTGGTAGCCTATAGGCTTTGGTAATGACAGCCTGACCAGTTGGACAGCCACCAATCTTCTTAGTCTCCTCTAAAAGCTCTGGACCGGCCGCTGTGTGAATGGCTCCATCTACTCCCCCTCCTCCTAAAAGACTTTCATTGGCAGCATTGACGATAGCATCCACCTTTTCATGGGTAATATCTCCATAAACAACTTCAAATGACATATATCCTCCTAAGCAATTTCAATAAGCCTTCCACCTAGTTCCTGGGCCACACTTGGATCAGCAGTAGCATAGAACACTTGATTTCTTTCGGCAAATTCCTTGATGATCTCAACAGTTACCTTTCTCCTATCTGGATCTAGGTCGGTCATAATATCGTCTAGAAAAATAAAAGTTTCCCTTTGAAAAATCTCTTCGACTATAGCCAGCCTAAGGGCTAGGGCTAAGGTCTCCTTGGTCCCCTGGGATAGGTGAATATAATCTTTTTCTCCTAAGTCTCCTTTGAGGACTAGCTCCATTGAGGAGTCAAAATCCCCTATTTCAACTGACCCAGAGGTTATCCTATCTAAATAAGCGGACAGCCTTTCCCTCAAGCCAGCCATAGGATTATCCACCATTCTATCTCTGGTTTCATAGAAAATCCTCTTAATTTTTTCAAGCCTCTCAAGTTTCTTTTCTTTTTCATTGAAATTTAACTCTAAGTCCTGGCAAATCATCTTTTGTTCTTCATAGGGCACTTCATCTAATTGATTTTCTGCCTCTATATACTTGATTTTTGCGTCAGTATGCTGATTACTTATAATTTCATAATCTTTGTTTAAATCCTTATAAAGGGCAAAGAACTCTTCCGAGCTGTCGTATTTCTCTGGCAAGGGTTTATAGGATTTTAGCTCTTCTTCCTTGGCTTGAATTTTACTGGATAGCTGGCTGACTTTTTCTAAAAGTAGCTCCTGGCTACTGTGATCCCTTTGGTAGTCTACCAGATCCTTTTCATCTACCTTAAGCTCAACCTCTAGCTTCCTCAGCCTTAGTTGTTTTTCCTGGTAAAGCTCTTCAGCCGGCGGTTGGATAAATTCTAGCTCCCTATCCTTGGCTATTTGCTCCCTAATAGCACTTAGATCCCTATCTCCTAAAAGCCTAGCATATTCCTTTCGCAAGCTCTCCAGCCTACTATTCATAGTCTGCTTATCCTGGTAGAGCCTTTGGGCCTGGCTAGAACTCTCTGCTTTAATAATCTTTAGGCAGTTTTTCATTTGAGCCTTTTTATCTGCTAGTTCTGTATTTAGGGCCTGGGTGTCCTGGCCAGCGATTGAAACTTCAAATTCTAAATCAGCTGTCTCTAGCCTTATTGACGGTCCAAAGTCCATCAGCAGGCCTGATCCCTCAATTGGATGACCCTTAGCGTTGTAGAGCCTATACTGGCCCTTAGACCTTAGCTTGGCTTCTAGGTTTGAGGCACCTAGGCTGGCTTCCAGCTTAGAGATTTCCAAGTCCAAATTTATTAGATAATCGACTTTTTCCCGGCTTAACTCTCCAAGACCCTGAAGACTTTTATTCAGACTGATACCTTCCCTGTATATAGCATCTAGCGAGTTTAGGAGTTTTTCTAGCTCTAGCCTCTCACCTAGCCTCTCATTATTCTTTTTTAACTGGTCAATGGATTTTATTTCCTCTTCTATTTTTTTTATTTCCTCTAGATTAGCCTTATATCTGGACTCAGCAACCGGCCACAGCTTAACTACCTTGCCTAAGTCCTGATGACTTCTAGCAAGGTCCTTAAGCTCTAACTCTACTTCCCTGCGCTTCCTTACATCTTCGCTAACCTCATCCATCTGGGCCTTGGCCTTTCTAATCTCATCTAGCCTGTCAGACTTTTCCTTTAATAAGCTGCCTGCCTCCTCTAGGGACTTTTCACGGGCCAGAGCCTGATTCATATCTCTCTTAGCCTTTTCCAAATCATAGTAGGCAGCTAGGACCTGGCCAACTCCCCTGACATAGGGATTGTCTATGCCCCTACCACTCTGGGGTAGCCTTTTCTGCCTATCCCAATTACCAGAATAGGAAGCAATTTCAGCTTCTAATAGGTCATGGAACTTTTCCATAGACATGCCATCTAGCTCCATCAACTCCCTATTGATTATATCTGATATTTCCCCTTTCAAATCCTCCGACTGGCCTAGTCTGGCCACAAAAGGAATCTCATCTTCCTGGGAGCTAAAGAGCAAATTTTTATAAGCTGCCTGACCTAGAACCAGAAGCTCCCTTAACCTCTTCTCAACGAGGCGAGGATCTTTGATAACCTTACCTGTAGGGAGCTGGAGACTGTCCATTCCATCGTCCCAAATCCTCTCGACCTGGTAGTCCTCTCCACCTAGTTCAAAGGTAACCGCCGAGTCAATAGCATAGTCTAGGCTCCCTCCTGGGAAGAACCTATTTATAAAGTCCCTTTCTCTAGACTTGTGGAGCTTAGACTCTTTAAAAAGGGCAGCATATATCGCTTCGATTGTCGTCGTCTTGCCAGCTTCATTTTTTCCGTAAAGAATGTTGATACCTGGTCCGAAATCATAATCCCTATTTCTGATGCCGGCAAACTGCTTGGTTCTAAAGTTCTTTAGCCTCATTTTCTACTCTCCTCGATAAATTCATAGGCTAACTGGGCGGTTTCCAAATCTTCTTCCTCTAGCAAGGTCTCCATTAGAGAGTAGGGAAAGGATTCCGGTATAAACTCTACCTCCAAGTCTTCCTTGGAAAAGGCCAAACCTAGTTCAGAGTCCCTTATATCTAAATATAAGAAATCCTCTTCTAGATCTATATAAAGATCTTCCTTGACCTGTAGAAACTCTCTTTCGGCAAAGCCAGACAAGCTGAGCCTTAGTAGGTGGCTTTCGTTTTTTGCCTTCTCAAGATACTTCTCAATTTCCTCACCAACCCCTACCCTTAATTTTTCGTCTAGAAATCTGTATTGGCCTGTGACAATCCTTTCTGACTTAATGCCCTCCGTGTCCACTTCTATGTAGAAACAAGAGCCTTCATGCCTATAATTCATCCCATCTGGTTCATGGACCCCCGCATTGTAAATCCTGTCTAGGGTAGGCTTGCCATCAAGGGGATAGGGGACATGGGTGTGACCAATCAGCCAAAGGTCAAGGGGAATCTGGCTAAGCTCATCTTTTTTCATGTAGTAGTAGATGCCTTCCTGGTCTGGAGTCAGGCCTTCAATAGAACCGTGGGCCAGGCCAATGTTGATCTCTTCTCTATCTATCTCAGCTTCTTTAATCCAACCCAAGTTATTTCCCTTAGAGTGCTTTGAGCTGCAAGGGGCTGGGTATATATTCACATCTAGTCCCTGATCCTTGAGGGAATAAACCCTATTCTCCTTCAATAGTATTGTCTCACCAGACATATGGTCAGCAAAGTTCTGCCAGAGTTTTTCATTTCCACTATAGTAGTCGTGGTTACCGGGAAGGACTAGGGTTAGGCCACTAAAACCAGCTAGAACCTTAGCTGCCTCTACAACTAGTGCCTTGCTTAAGTTTAGACTGTGAAATAGGTCACCAGCTACTACCAGCAAATCTGCCTGTCTATCGTTAGCTATCTCAACTATCGACCTAAGAGTGTCCATCCTAGCCGCCACTAAGCCGGCCCTAACTTCTGGTGGGTAGTTGTTAAAACCCATACCCAAGTGATTATCAGATGTGTGGACAATTTTTATCATAGGATTTCCTCGTAGACTTTGATAAGTTTCTTTGTAATATTCTCTGGCGAATAGTCATTTTTGGCTGCTTTAGAGATGGCCACTGGGTCGTAATCTTGATAATGTTCCCTCATATGGTTAAGGGCCTGAACTAGCTCTTCTTTTTCAAACAACTTGACCAAGATTCCATTATCCTCCCTAACCAAGTGCTCTGGTCCACCACAGGTAGATACGATAATAGGTAGGCCAGCAGCCAAGGCCTCTAGATAGACTAGGCCAAAGGTCTCTGTGTGAGAATAGAGGGCAAAGACATGGGATTGGGCATATTTTTCTGCGATAACTTTTCTGCTAACCATACCCCTAAGGAAAATCTGCTGGCCCATATCTAGCTCATTAATCTGGGCCTGGAGGTTTTCCATCTCAGGTCCATCTCCAAAGATATTTAAGACAACCTCAGGAGAATTTTTAAAGGCAGCGTAAAATCCATCAATTAGCTCCTTCATACCCTTTCTCGAGTCTAGCCTGCCAGTGCTGGCAAAGCGAAACTCACCTTCTGGTTTTCTATCAGAATAATGAAAAATTTTCATATCTGGTAGGACAGTAACCACGGCAGAGTCTACTCCAAACTTTTTAAAAAGTTTACGCCTAAAGTCTGGAGAGGGCGTCAATAACTTGTCAGCCTTTTCATAGGCAAATTCAGCAGCCCTATAAAGGCTAGGAGTAATATCCTCAGTGTTTATATGGGAATTGGCTTCTGTAACAACCAATTTAAAATCGTATTTTTCCGCCAATAGGGCTGAAATATAAGCTTGGTGGGTAAAATAAGCGTGGACAATGTCTGGCTTACCCTCTTTTTTTACTGCCTTTTTATATACTTTCTCCAGAGCCTTATAGTTGAACTTATAAAAAATATTCCTTGGAATATTACCGATGGGCCAGTCGATAGAGTATACCTTAACTCCGTCGATTTCCCTGTAAGCTTGGCCAAACTTCCTCTTTCTTCTAATAGACCTCATGTCTACAGCTAAAAAAACAACGTCGACTCCAGCTCTAGCCAAGGCCTTAGCCTGGTCCCACTCAAATATCCCATTCATCTTATAGTTTTCAGTCGGTAGTCCTCTGGACACTATAAAAACCTTCATTGGTCCTCCTAATTAAGTAAAAGGCCGAAGTAATCTTCGGCCTCCTGCTGTTATTTTATTTGTCTAGCTTCTGCTAGCTAATCTTCAAAATAAGTTTTCTCGTAGGCTTCGATGATTTTAATCTTATGATTATCTAGCTCATCCTTTGTCATCTTATCCAGGTTAACATCGTGTTCTTTTTCATACTCATCTTTGAACCCAAAATAGGGAATGGTACCAAACTGTTCATTGTACCAGATAGACTTGTATAGGCCTATGCCTGTTGTATCGTCAGCAAAGAGATCTGACACGTAAAGGATACCGTCATTTTCCTTAACTATAACTCTAGTTTCAAAAGTTTTAGGGGTCCTTACGTTTTTTCCTCCCTTATAATCAGTTAAAAAGGAGACGTTTAGTCCGTCAAAGTTGACTACATAGCTGTCGTCTTCCATCTTTTCAATAGTATATTCTCCTGGTTCAAAGACTTGGTTCTTAACTTCCATCTCGCCAGCCTTGGCCTTGGCTACAATGTCTTTTATTATCTTATCCCTAAGTAATATTTCCCTATTAAAGACCTTATTGGTAGGATCTAGGTACTTTCTCTCAATGATTATGTAGTTGAAGGGCTTAATAGGGTTGAATACCTCCCTTAGAAAAGAGAAAACAAACTCTTCTACAGCCTCTTCGTTAATCTCAGCATACCTTTCAGCTTCGATTATCTCTACTGGCTCTTCCTCAGTCCCTTGAGTTCTAATAAAGTCATCGATATTGATATCTCCAGTTCCCCCACAAGAAGTCAACAAAATAGAAACTGCAGACAAGACAGTTAAAAACTTTACTCTTCTCAAACCTATCCCCTCCTCTTTAATACAGAAAAAGAACAAGGAAACCTTGTTCTTTTAACTGCTTTATCATTTATCTTATCATATTTTTCTGTTTTTTTAACTATTTTTTCAAATATTCCCTAAGTTCCTGAATTTGGATGGCAACCGCTTCAGGAGCTGGCCCTCCGTAGACATTTCTCCTGGCAAGAGAATTATCTAGGGAAATAGCCTCATATAGGTCCTCTCCAAATACTGAAGAGTGTTTCTTGTAAAAGTCCATATTTAAGTCCTCTAAGGTGCTCTTTTTATCCGAAGCCTCTTTTACGATTCTTCCGACGATTCCGTAGCCTTCCCTAAAAGGAATTCCCTTCTCAGCCAAGTAATCAGCTAAGTCAGTGGCGTTTAGGTAGCCGTGGCCAGCCTTTTCCGCCATTACTTCTGGAAAAACGGTCATGGTGCTCACCATGCCGATAAAGACCTTCAGCGAGTCTTCGATAATCTCGAAGGCCCTGAAGATTCCGTCCTTGTCCTCCTGCATATCCTTGTTATAGGCTAGCGGAGTTCCCTTCATGGTTGATAGCATACCGGTAAGAATACCGATAATAGTACCGGTCTTACCCCTGCAAAGTTCAGCCATGTCAGGGTTTTTCTTTTGGGGCATAATTGAAGAGCCTGTAGTAAAGGCATCGTCTAATTGTACGAAGTTAAACTCTGGTGTTGACCAGATAATAAGCTCTTCGGCAAATCTGGATAAGTGGACCATGGTTAGGCTGGCAGCAAACTCCAGCTCCATTATAAAGTCCCTATCAGAAACAGCGTCCATAGAATTGGCCATAGGCTTGTCAAAGCCTAAGGCAGCCGCTGTCATTTGCCTGTCTATTGGATAGACGGTGGTAGCTAGGGCCCCTGCTCCTAGTGGAGACTCATTCATCCTGGCTACTGCATCTTTAAATCTCGAGTAGTCTCTGACCAACATCTGGCCATAGGCTAGGAGATGGTGGGCAAAGGTGACAGGTTGGGCACCCTGAAGATGGGTGTAACCTGGCATTAGTGTATTTACATTGTCCTCTGCCAAGTCCACCAAGGAGCCGATTAGGCCCTTGATGTCTTCCATGATGGCAGCCGATCTATTTCTCAAGTAGAGTCTAACGTCAACGGCTACCTGGTCATTTCTCGACCTACCTGAATGGAGCTTCTTACCTGGTTCTCCAATCCTCTTAGTCAGCTCTGTCTCCACAAACATGTGGATGTCCTCAGAAGACGGGTCGATTTCAAGGGCTCCCGATTCAATGTCCCCTTTGATTTCTTCCAGGCCCTTTTTGATAGCCTCTGCCTCTTCTTGGGTGATTATCCCAACCTCAGCCAGCATCTGGCTGTGGGCGATAGAACCATCAATATCCTCTTTGTACATAACCCAGTCTACGCTAATAGACGAGTTATACTTAGCCGCAATATCATCTAACTCTTTAGAAAACCTCTCGCTCCAAACTGTCATTACTTATTCTTGTCCTTCATCATTCTCTGAACCTTAAGTGGTAGAGCATATAGGTTTACGAAACCTTGTGAGTCTGTTTGGTCGTAAACTCCGTCTTCACCAAAGGTAGCAAACTCTTCGCTGTATAAGCTGAATGGAGAAGTTGCTCCTGAGTTGATAACATTTCCTTTGTAAAGCTTAACCTTAACAGATCCCGTTACAGTTTCCTGAGTCTTATCTACGAAAGCTGCTAGGGCTTCTCTAACAGTAGTGAACCACTGGCCATTGTAGATAAATTGGCTCATAGTTAGGGCTAGCTCTTGCTTAACTTGTAGGGTATCTCTGTCTAGAGTTAGGGCCTCTAAGTAAGAGTGGGCAAGGCTTAGAATTCTTGCTCCTGGGTTTTCGTAAACCCCTCTAACCTTCATACCGATTAGTCTTGACTCGATAATGTCCTCGATACCGATTCCGTGCTTACCGCCGATTTCGTTTAACTTTCTAACGATATCTGCACCCTTCATTTTTACTCCGTCAATTCCAACTGGCACACCCTCTTCAAACTCAATGCTGATATACTCTGGCTCGTCTGGTGCATCTTCTGGTGTATTACATAAGGTTAGCATGTTCTCCCAGTTTGGCTCAGTTGTTGGGTCTTCAAGCTCTAAACCTTCATGGGAAATGTGCCATAGGTTTCTGTCTTCTGAGTAGGATGAGTCTCCCTCTCTGTATAGAGGAATGTTATGCTTTTCAGCGTATTCGATTTGGTCTTCTCTAGACTTAATTTCCCAAGTTCTCCAAGGTGCAATAATTGGAATGTTGGCATCAAGGGCTCTGATTCCAAGCTCAAATCTAACCTGGTCGTTTCCTTTACCAGTACAGCCGTGAACGATGGCGTCAGCATTTTCCTTGTGAGCAATTTCAACTAGTCTCTTAGAGATTAATGGTCTGGCGATTGCAGTTCCAAGTAGGTAAGAGTTCTCGTACTCCGCTCCAGCCTTTAGTGACTCAAATGCGTAGTCTTCGATAAACTCGTCAATTAGATCTTCGATGTAAATCTTAGAAGCACCTGACTCTAGAGCCTTTTCCTCTAAGCCGTCAAGCTCTTCTTCCTGACCTAGGTCAGCAGCCATACAAACAACTTCACAATCGTAGTTTTCGATTAACCAGTTGATGATAATCGAGGTATCTAGACCTCCAGAATAGGCTAATACAACTTTTTTAATGTCTTTCTTTTTCATAATACACTCCTATAAAATAAAAAATCCCTTCCATAAAAGGAAGAGACGATAATCCGCGTTGCCACTCTACTTGGTAGATAACTACCCACTCATCCCATAACGCCGGTTAGCGAGCACTGCTTAGCTAGGCCTCACAGTCCCTTCTCCATGTCCCTATTCACATTTAAATTCCGACACTGGCTTTCACCTGACCCAGCTCTCTAAAGTCTTTCCCTAAACGCTACTAACACTTCACTGAATTATAATCATTTTACACTAGCGCACTAGCGTTGTCAATAAATATCTGGCCTACCAGGTAGATAGGCCAGTCTTTTCTTGAATCTTCCATATAAGGGGCAAAATCTTAGAATCAGCTGGGTATTCCTCTAAGCCGATTGTGTAGTGCCCCTCCTTATTATTCCAAAGCCTTTCAAAGTAACTCTGAAAATCCTTGTCAGTTTTAGAACCTTTGTCCATCCTTAAAAGAACGTCCGTCTCTAGGTTTAAATTTTGTAAATTCCTCTTGGTAAAATTTGAAGAGCCTAGAATAGCCACCGAGTCTCGGTCTTTAAAATCAAAATAAATTAGCTTGGTATGATACTGTTCACCATGGGTGTCATACCAGCGAACCTCAACGTTTTCCGCCTTTTCTACTAGCTCGTGGAGGGAGTATCTATTTGGAGTACCGTTTTTCTCCAATCCAAAGGCATCCTTATTAGGGTCAGCGATAATCTTAATCTCAGCTCCCCTATCAGAAGCAGCCCTTAAATCCCTTAAAACCTTAAAGTCCGAAATATAGAAAATCCCCAGCCAGACCTGGTCACCTTCACCAGCCTTTTCTAGATTCTCCTTCATATTCTCATAAACCCTTTTTTCGGTCATCACCTTAAGGTCTAAGCCAGCTATAGGCTCACCATCAACTCCCTTATACAAAAGAGCTGGCACCTCTACGCCAGAAAAATCCATTACGGCTATCTCCGAAGCAATCAGGTCTATAATTACCGGAGAACTAAATCTAACCGCCACATTAGAGTGGAAACCGCTTGGGTCATGGGGATTAGAGGAAGATATTAAAGCTTCCTTTTCCGATATATAGACCTTTCTGTGATTTCCCTTAAAATTAATCAGCTTAAGTATAGATGTAATGCTAACCTTAGGCCCATCCTTCTGGAAAAAGTTTCTAATAAAGCCCTGTTGGGAAATACCAAACCATTTAATATAGGCCCTATAAAAGCCCGAATATAGGGGATTAGAGTCCTTCATCTTGTCAAGGTCAGAGACCACCAAAGTAATTCCTGCCTCCTCTAGCCTTTTAATGTGCTTCTGAGTATAGGCCCCATAAAAGTTATTTAAAGGATCGGTTATCAGTATGATAGTCATGTCTGGATTGGCCTTTTTCTTGGCAATTAGTGCGTCAGTCATAGTCTTTACATTCTCTGGATAGACTAGATTCTTTTTATCGTGTTTATCATTAAAAAGAAAAATATCCAAAAGTAAAAAATCCTCGGCCCTCTGGATTAAGTCTATCTGCTGGCCGAATATATTCTGATCCCGGACCACTTCCCCATCTTTAAGATAGGACAAGTCCCAAACCAACTTAAACTCCTCAAGGCCCTTTTCCTCCGATTGTATATTCGTTCCCATGGGATTTTTCGTAGCCAGGGAATAAAGAAAAGGCAAAACTAAGGCTAGTAAAGTAATTATCAGAACTATATGCTTGGTTTTCATAAATAACCTGCTTTCATCAATTTTTCTAAAATTATTATGTCAGGATCTATAATCCAAAAAGCTTAGCTTGTTGCATAATCTATTGTTTTTCCTTTCCTATCTTCTCTTCAGTTGCTATAAGATAATTTTTTATCATTAAATAAATAATCCACTTCTACCCACTCTCACTCTTCTGCACCTAACAGAATACTGAGTATCTTTTCAGTTTCTTTTATTCTTTCCATAGCTTCTCTCAATTCATTAGTCGTATCTTCATTAGATTTTTCCATTTCTTTTAATTTATTTAAAGTCTCTTGATTTTCAAAGTTTAATTTCTCTATACCTTTATTTAATGCTGTTTCAACTACAGATTTAGCTCAAAAATATAATGCCACTCCAGCTACTGTTAAAAAACCAAATAATAAAACCCCATATAAATTAATATTGTTATTTACATTGTTTAAACTTTGTTCGTACATTTTTTCAAGATATTCTGTTTTTGTATGCAACTCTACAATTTAAAATCCACTCCCATATGTAGATAGTATTTCATAGTATATTAATTATTCCCTTTATATTTGTTTACGTTTTTCAAAAAAATTATATAAACATTCTCTGCATTAATCCTTTTTTATATTCTCTATAATTTTCTAATTTTTCTTTTTCTAAATCTATTTTTTTATCTGCTAGTGATAGAAACTTAGCTATTTTGTTTTGTTCTGAAAAGGTAGGCTTAAATATTTTTAGATTTCTTATATCATTAATTTGTATGTTTGGTAATCCACTTCCGACCCTTAATCTCATTATTTTTTTTTCATTTTCTTTTAAATATTGAAATAAATAACTGTTATTTATTTCATCTTTAAGTTTTCCCAATGTATATAAATGACCACCACTCCAAAATCTTTCACTATTAAAATTTACATATCCGCAAGACTCACCACCCTCACTTATAGAAATTGTATTTTTTTCTGTATTCCAATCATTTGTATAGCCTGAAAGATTTCTGCCTCCATTCAATACATAGTATTTGCCTTTTTTTATGAAGTGTTCTCTATTTAATTGATCTCCTTTTTTTACTTTTGCTATATCTTTTAATCTCTTCTCTTTCCATTCAGGATAATCTTCTCCATTTTCATCTTTAAACCTTACTTCTTGATTAAAGATTTTCTGCATAAAACCTTTTTTCTGCTTCTCAAGATTTTTAATTAGTTCTTTTTGTAATTCTATTTTCTTATCTATTTTATAAAAGAACTCAGCTATTTTGTTTTGTTCTTTTTTTGAAGGAGTTTTTATTTTAAGTCTTGAATATTCTTGTGCATTTATCCCAGGCTGTCCAGATCTCATAGACATAACCCTTACCCAATTATCATATTTATTTCTTAATGTGTTGTAAAATATAAACTTATAATTAAATTCTTTTTTTATTCTAAATCTTATTAAGAAACCTGCAAAATATACTTTTCCATCATCTTTTTTATAATAATAAGATTTACCTACACTTGCACCAGTTCTAGCAAATAAAATATCTCCTTCTTCAAGCAAATATTTTTCTTCTAATTTTTTTTCAGGAGATACAACTTTATCTTTCAAATAACTATTTGTATCACTACAAATGTCTGTTATTCTAATATATTTATTTTCCCCATCATATTTTGTAGCCGAACTATTCATTCCATAGGAACTATCATAAGACATTTCACCTAATTCTATTTCTTCCCATTCTCCTTCAAACTCTGAAAATCTTAATTCAGGTACTAATTTTTCTTCTTTCAAAAATATACCTTCTTCCTATAGGCCTAATTCTTGCAAATATTTATCTAATTCCTGATCCACTTCTTCTATTTCTTTGTCTATTTCCTTAAGTCTATTTTTAACCTTATCTATATCTACTCTAGGCTCTGGTTCAAAGGTGTCTACATATCTTGGTATGTTTAGATTATAGTCATTTTCTTCTATTTCTTCTAAACCTGCATTATGGGAGTATCTTTCTATTTCTTCCCTTAATTTATAGGTTGCAACAATTTTTTCTATATCTTCTTCTC
This sequence comes from uncultured Peptoniphilaceae bacterium, assembly GCA_964523385.1. GTDB lineage: Bacteria > Bacillota > Clostridia > Tissierellales > Peptoniphilaceae > CAZFXW01. Next base: position 30,354 of record CAZFXW010000006.1, read on the forward strand.
TTAACATGTTTTTATTACCTGACTTGGTAAATCCTTTAGAAGCATCTATAAATAACACACTGTCATCTTCTACACGGCATTTTTTATAAACCAAGATTGCTGTTGGTATTCCTGTTCCATAAAATAAGTTTTCTGGCAATCCTATTACTGCATCTAAATAGTTTTTATCTTTTATTAAATGTTTTCTTATCTCCTCTTCTGCTCCTCCTCTGAATAAAACACCATGAGGTAGTACCACTGCCATTGTTCCATTATCTGATAGGTGATGGATCATGTGTTGAACAAAAACATAATCTGCTCTAGATTTTGGAACTAAATTTCCATAGCCTGAAAATCTTTCATCTTGTTCAAATTTATTATCTTTACTCCATCTAGAAGAGTACGGTGGATTTGCTACTACTGCTTCAAATTCCATATCAATATGTTTGGGATTTTCTATTGTATCTTCATTTTGAAAATCGAATCTAGAATAGTGAATATCGTGAAGTAGCATATTCATTCTTGCTAGGTTGTAAGTGGTAGAGTTTAGTTCTTGGCCATAAAATTTACCTACTTTTGCTTCCTTATTTACCTGTAGAAGTAAAGATCCTGATCCTAATGTAGGGTCATAAACATCTTTTATTTCCTTTTTATCTAGAGTTACAATTTTAGCTAATATCTTACTTACTTCCTGTGGTGTATAGAATTCTCCAGCCTTCTGACCTGCATTTGCAGCGAACTTGCCTATTAAATATTCATAAGCATCTCCTAGTATATCTATTTCTGAATCTCCATTACCAAAGGATATTCTATTTACTAAAACTAAAATTTTAGCCATTAAATCAGATCTAGCTTTAACTGTTCTACCTAATTTAGTTGAAGAAAGATCCATATCATCAAATAAGTTTTCAAAACTTTCTTGTGACTCCTGTCCTAGTGTTGATTCTTCAATACTATTTATGGCTTCTAATAGATATTCAATATCAAACTGCCCACCAGCTCCTTTTTCTATTTCCTCAATCATTGTTGAGAAAAGATATTTAGGCTCTATCATATATCCTCGTCCGTCAATAAGTTGCTCAGTTAAAGGCTGTCTCATTTCCTCGATATCCCAAGCTTCTCTGTAAGTCATATTATCATTTTGAAGCATAGTATTTGCTCTTTCTTCCACTTTTTCAGATAAATATCTGTAAAAGATAATTCCTAGTATATAATCTTTAAATTCGTTAGCATTCATATTTCCTCTTAGTTCATTTGCCATACTCCATAAGTTTTTATAAAGTTCTTGTTGGTGCAATTTTTCTTTAACCATTTAATATTTCCCCCTCATTTATTGTTGTCAGTGATTTTTTTATTAGTTCTTCTCTTTCTATAAATAATCTTTTTCTTATAGTATTTAATCGATTTATGTTACCTATTCTTTTTTGAAATTCTAATGCGGGTAATCTAACATTCATCTGCCTAAATTCATTGATAGGAAGGCTTAAGACTGTTGAACCCTGTATGATTTTGAATAATTCTCTTTTAAAACTTTCTCCTTGATCCATATACCAAGCCAGATAGTCTGAATCAACATTTTTATCTTTAACAATAATCATTACATAATTTGAAGAAACTATTTTTCCTATATCATTTTCTGTAGCTTTTTTTGCATTGTATGAAACCATATTAAAAAGAATCATCTCTTCTGTTACTTGTGGTATATTTTGATCAATTTCATTCAAGTTTTTAGGAACTTTTATTTTTGATTCTTTTTCAAAGGAATAAACTTTTTTCTCTTCTATCTCCATACCATCTTCAAGTCTTATCCTACTTATGGGTATCCCTTGTTTAATATCTGCTATTTGTTCTAATCTCATTTCTCCTCACTCTTATCTGTATTCTTCTGCTACTTCTCTAATAAACATTTCAACTTCTTTTGATTTCTTTACATTTTCTAAAAAAGAATATTCTGCTTTTGTTAGAGTATCACTTACTTCTTCTTTATCTATAATTCCGCTAAACTCATACTCTTGTACCATCTTCTCAACTTGTTTTCTAGGTATTCTATTACCAATAGCAAAATCTAATATTACTTTTCCTTTTCTTTCTTGCTCATAGTTTATAAATTCATCTTCAATTGAGTCTTCTTTCTTAAGTTTTGGTACTACTCTATCTAAGAATTCCTTTATAAGCTCAATTTTATTTCTAAGTTGCTCATTATCTGCTCTTTCTAACTCTTCAACAATATATTCAATATCTTCTTCCTTTTTAGTTTCATCTTGTAAATCAATCTTGTTAATTAGATTCATAATATAATCAACATTAATCCTATCTCTATTCATTATTTCTAATGCAAAGTCTATATCATCTAGAATAGATACTTGCTCTGGGTCTTTCTTATCATTCTTCTCTTTTATATATAAGTACTTACTTCTATAATCTTGATAAGTTTGTTCATTTAGTCCTACTTCTTCCTCTGTAAATTTAAATTCCTCAAAATTCTCTAGTCGAATTAATGTTTTTGTTAAATCTCTAAAAACAATTATAAATTGTTTTTGTTTTTCTTCGCTTTTTATATTATCTATATCTTTTGGCTTATCAGCTATTTGAGTTAATAAAGAAACTTGATCCTTAAACAACTTTAAATATTCTTCATATGATTTTGCTAAAATATCATCAATATTATTAGTTTTAGAAAAAAGCTTTAATGCTTCATCTGTTGCTTCTTTAAGATTCCTAAAGCAAATGATGTTTCCATATGGTTTTCTCTCTGAGTCAAGTCTATTTGTTCTTGAAAAAGCCTGTATTAGATTATGGTGCTTCAAGTTTTTATCAACATACAAAGT
>CAZFXW010000007.1:0-12642 GCA_964523385.1 uncultured Peptoniphilaceae bacterium
TGGTCGACGGACATATGGAAGGAAACTTCCTTATCGACTTCGCCAAGGATTTAGAAAGAGACGTAGACGTCCTATTAAGGGTTAATCCAGAAATCGAAGCTGATACCCACAAGTTTATTCAAACAACCAAGGAAGACTCTAAATTTGGTGAGTCTATTTACGAAGACAAAACCATGGACCTGATAAAAAGATTAGCCGAAGCTGAAAATATAAACTTTAAAGGCATCCACTGCCACATTGGTTCACAGATTTTCGATGAAGATTCTTTCTTTACAGAAGCCAAGGCCATGTTAGCCTACGCTAAAGAGATTGAAAAAAACATCGGTAAACAGTTAGAAGAGGTAAACCTAGGAGGAGGTTTTGGAGTTTACTACAGCCAGGGAGATAAACCCTTGGACTTTGAAAGCTTCCTTAAGAAATATATTAAATTAATCGAAGACGAAATCCAGGCCCAGGGCCTAAAACTAAAAACCGTCAGCATAGAACCAGGTAGGAGCTTGATTAACTCAGCTGGTTCAACTCTCTATACAGTAGGCTGGATTAAGGAAAAGGAAAATTCCAACAGCTTTGTCTTTATAGATGGAGGAATGACTGATAACCTAAGGCCAGCCCTCTATGATGCGGTTTATGAGGCGGCTCTGCCAGAGAGATTTGAGGAAAAGGCAGAAGAAGCCTACAAAGTGGCTGGAAAATGCTGTGAATCTGGAGATATCCTGATTCAAGAAGCCTTCCTACCTAGGCCAAATCCAGGCGACCTGCTATTGATTAGCGGAACTGGAGCCTACAACTATTCAATGAGCAGTAACTACAACAGGATAGTCAAGCCTGCTGTGGTTTTTATAAAAAATGGAGTAGCCACTGTGGCTGTCGAAAGAGAAGACTACAGTGACTTAATAAGAAACGATAGAAAGTACAATGGAGGTAACTAATGAAAAAAGTAAACATAGCAGTTCTTGGAGCTACTGGAATGGTTGGTTCTAAGATCTTAGAAGTACTAGAAGAAAGAAATTTCCCAGCAGGAGATGTCTACCTGTTTGCATCACCAAGAAGCGAAGGTGAAGAGGTAGAATTTCAAGGCAAGAAGGTTAAGCTAGAAGTCTTAGACGAAAACAGCTTTGATAGAGACATCGACATCGCATTTTTCGCTGCAGGTGGAGACATATCTAAAGAGTATGCAAAACTGGCTATGGACAAGGGAGTTACGGTAATAGACAACTCTTCGGTCTTTAGAATGGACGAAGGTATCCCTCTAATCGTACCAGAGGTTAACCCAGAAGCACTGGTAGAGTCTAAGCTAATCTCTAACCCAAACTGCTCTACTATCCAATCAGTAGTTGCACTTAAGCCACTTTACGACGCTTTTGGACTTAAGAGAGTTATCTACTCAACCTACCAATCAGTATCTGGTTCAGGAGTCGCTGGAATCAAAGACCTTAAAGAAGGTACTTGTGACAACTACCCTTACCCGATTGCAACTAACACTCTACCTCACATTGACGACTTTATGGAAAATGGCTACACCTTAGAAGAGTGGAAAATGATTGAAGAAACCAAGAAGATCCTTGGCGACGACAGCATCAAGGTAACGGCTACAACAGTAAGGGTACCAATCGAAAATTCCCACGCTGTTAATATGACTATCGAGTTTAATAAGCCTTTCGAAATAGAAGAAGTATTTGAACTACTAGAAAATGCACCGGGAATTGTAGTTAAGGACGACGTTAAAAACCTACAATACCCACTACAGCAAGATACCAACGGTAAAGACGAAGTTTATGTAGGAAGAATCAGAAGAGACTTCTCTGTAGACAACGGAGTTAACATCTGGTGTATGGCAGACAACATCAGAAAAGGAGCAGCCACAAACACAGTACAGATTGCTGAAGTGGTAGCTGAAAAACTATAAGAATTTTTTAAGGATTAATTTTAAAGGATTAAAAGGAGACAAATATGTTATTTACTGGTTCAGGAGTTGCAATTGTAACCCCCTTCAACGATGAAGGACAGGTTGACTTAGACCAATACGAAAAATTAATTGAGTATCAGATTGAAAACTCAACAGATGCCATTATAGCTATAGGCACCACGGGTGAAGCATCCACCATGACTGAAGATGAGAAGATTCAAGTGGTCAAGAAAGCAGTGGAGGTGGCAGGAGGAAGAGTTCCAGTAATCGCTGGAACAGGATGCAATGACACTGCACAGACTCTGAACTTCAGTAAAAAAGCTTGCAGCCTAGGAGTTGACGGCCTACTTGTAGTAACACCCTACTACAACAAGGGTACTGAAAAAGGGCTCTACCTACACTTTGAAACTATAGCTAAAGCATGCGATAAGCCTATTATCCTATACAACGTTCCGGGCAGAACCAATGTATCTATACCACCAAAGATGGTAGCTGAACTAGCTAAGCTAGACAACATAGTAGGCATTAAGGATGCTACTGGAGATATAGTCTATACTCTAGAGGTGGCTAGACTAGTGCCAGAAGACTTTGCTATTTACTCAGGTAACGACGACATGATCTACCCGATCATGGCTTGTGGAGGAGTTGGAGTTATCTCGGTAATAGCTAATATTCTGCCTAAGATGACCCACGACCTATGCCAGAGCTACCTAGATGGAAATATTGAAGAGTCCCTTAAATTACAAAAGGACATGCTTCCAATGGTCAAAGCCCTCTTTATAGAAACTAACCCAACGCCAGTTAAGGCAGCGGTTAACATTATGGGCCTAGGCTGTGGTAGCCCAAGACTTCCACTTTTTGAGGCAGAAGGTTCTACAGTAGAGGTTCTAACCCAAGAGCTTAAGAACATAGGAGTAATCTAATGAAAATAATTATTTCAGGAGCAACAGGAGCCATGGGCAGAGTGTTGGCTGAAATGATAGAAGATAGAGCTGAGGACCAAGTGGTCCTCGGTTTTTCTATTGAGGAAGAAGATGGCCCCTTCCCTATCCTTTCAAAATTGCCAGACCAAAAGACTGGAGATGTCCTAATTGACTTCTCCCTACCTACAGCCTTAGATGAAGTCTTAGACTACGGAGTAAAGACGAAAACTCCACTAGTCCTAGCTGTCACTGGCTATTCAAATGAAGATGTGGAGAAGATTAAAGAGGCTGCTAAGACTATTCCCATCCTATACTCAAGAAACATGAGCCTAGGTATCAACATTATGGAAATGGTAACCAAACAACTAGCCAAGGCCCTGGCTGGTTTCGACATTGAAATTATTGAAAGCCATCACAGGTACAAAAAGGACTCACCATCAGGCACTGCGCTAATGCTCTTTGAAGCAGCTAAGGAAGGCAGAGGTGAGCTTGAAAAGCTAGAAGGTAGGGCTGGTGACTACGATTGTAGGCCAGCTAGCGAGGTCGGTATCTCAGCTATTAGAGGGGGAACTGTAGTTGGAGAGCACTCAGTCCTCTTCCTTGGCGAAGATGAAGTGGTGGAAATAAAACACGCCGCGGCTTCAAAAAAAGTCTTTGCAGCAGGAGCCCTAAGGGCAGCAGAGTTTGTGGTAGACCAGGAACCTGGACTCTACAACATGGGGGACGTGCTCCATGGCTAAGCAGGAAAAAATTCAAGTTGGTATCGTCGGCTATGGCAACCTGGGTAGAGGAGTAGAAAAAGCCCTAAACCTTACTGACGACATGGAAGTCTACGGGGTATTCTCTAGGAGAAACCCAAATGACCTAGACACCCCCTCCCCTGCCTACCACATGGACCAGCTAGATGATTTAAAAGACAAAATTGACGTCCTTATCCTCTGCGGAGGATCCCAATCGGACATACCAGTCCAGGGGCCAGCTTTAGCCAAGGCTTTCAACACAGTTGACGCCTACGACAACCACTCTCAAATGAACCAATACTTTGGTGAAATGGAGTCCTCTGCCCAAGCGGGTCAAAAGGTCTCCGTTATAGCAACGGGCTGGGACCCAGGCCTTTTCTCAATGAATAGGCTACTCTTAGAGTCAGTCCTACCCCAAGGCCAGACCTATACTTTTTGGGGACCAGGCCTATCCCAAGGTCATTCAGATGCAGTAAGAAGAGTAGATGGAGTAAAATTCGCCGCCCAGTACACAGTTCCTAAGGAAGAAATTCTAGAAAAGATTAGGGCCGGAGAGAAAATCTCCTATCAGGCCCAAAGTGCCCATCAAAGAGATGTCTACCTAGTCCTTGAAGATGGGGCAGACCCAGTTAAGGTGGAAGAGGAAATCGTGAATATGCCCGCTTATTTTAAGGGCTATACTACCGCTGTGAATTTTATCAGCGAAGAAGACTATATGGCCAACCACCAGGGCATGCCCCATGGTGGCAGGGTGTTGCGACAAGGATCTACTAGCCCTCATACCTTGAGCATGGCCGAATTTTCTCTAAGCCTAGGGTCTAACCCTGAGTTTACCGCCTCGGTAACCCTAGCCTATGCTAGGGCCTGTGCTAGGTTAGCCCAAGAAGGTAATGTAGGAGCCTATACTGTATTTGATATACCTCTATCATATCTGTCGCCCAAATCGGCAGAAGAACTTAGGGCCTCAATCCTATAAAATAAAAAGTCTGTGTTATAGATACACAGACTTTTTTGTGCCCAAAACTAGAACTAAATAAACCCCAGAATCTTGGCTAGAATTCTTCAACAAGCTTAGCCAATGTATCTGAATTTTTGCATGAATTCTTCTTTAGGTATAGAGAGGTGAAGGAGGAGTTATGAAAAATAAAAATGTTAAACAAGAAAAATTCAACCACACCGACAATAACCACCGTGGCCAAGAAAAACATAGCCACCAACACTAAAACCTAGAAAACCATGAAAAAAATCAACACCAAGGCCAGCATAGTCATTCGGACCACCAAGGACATGACCATTCCCACCATCATGGTGACTTCAAGAAAAAGTTCTTTATATCCCTAGCCTTGGCTCTGCCTATAGTCTTTCTAAGCCCTATGATGGCATAGAGATGCCATTTCAAATAGCTTTTCCAGGCTCTCAATGGGTGGTCCTAGCCCTAAGTAGTCTTCTCTACTTTTACGGGGGTAGTCCTTTTCTTAAAGGAGCCGCTGAAGAACTAAAAGCTAAAAGGCCAGCTATGATGACACTAATATCCCTAGGAATTAGCGTTGCATATTTCTACTCCTTTTAAGACTTTATACTTAGGGAACTATTAAAAAAACAGAGTAATATTATGGATTTTTCCTGGGAGCTTGCCACTCTTATAGTACTTATGCTTCTTGGCCATTGGATAGAGATGAAAGCTGTAGGCAAGGCTACCAACGTCCTAGAAGAGATGGCCAAAAGCTTATTGTAAAGGCTGGGGAAAAAGTAGCCAGTGACGGCCAGATAGTTGAAGGTAGCACTGAATTAAACGAATCTATGCTCACAGGTGAATCTATAGAATTAAAGAAAGGACCTGGTGACCAAGTTGTTGGCGGTTCAGTTAACGGCTCTGGCACGATTACCATCCAGGTCACAGCCACTGGCGAAGAAGGCTACTTATCTCAAGTAATGACCCTGGTTAAAAAAGCCCAAGATGAAAAATCTGACCTGGAGACCGAGTCAGATACTGTAGCTAGATATCTCTTCTTCATAGCCAGCTCTGTAGGCATAGGAGCCTTGATAGTCTGCTACCTGCTGACCAAGAAGGGCCTAAACCTGGCTCTAGAAAAGATGGTAACTATTCTCATTATTGCCTGTCCCCATGCCCTAGGCTTGGCAGTTCCCTTAGTTATAGCTAGATTTATATCCCTTGGAGCATCAAATGGATTGATTATTAAGAATAGAAATGTAATTGAAGATATTGAAAAATTAAAATACGTCCTAATGGACAAGACAGGAACTCTCACCGAAGGAAACTTTGGCGTCAATGAGATAAGGCCCACAAAGGAAGGCTATGATGAAAAGGACATACTGAAGATCTTAGCCAGCTTAGAACCTGGCTCTAGCCGTCCCCTAGCTCTTGGAATCCTAAAGGAAGCGGAGGATCAATCCATAGACTACACACCAGCTTCTGACATCCAGACCCTTGTCGGCACTGGACTAGAAGGGAAACTTAACAGCAAGACCTACAAACTAGTTAACCCAGCCTATCTTGGGGACCAGTCTATTGACTATGACCAAGATCTTCAAAAAAACTTGGCTAGCCAGGGAAACTATATCTCTTACCTGCTAGAAGATGGAGAACTAGTCGGACTTGTGGCCCAAGGTGACGAGATAAAGGAAGGCTCTAAAGTGCTTGTCGATAGGTTAATTCAGAAAGATATAAAGCCAGTAATACTTACTAGAGATAACCAAGGTGTTGCTGAAAAAGTAGGCGCTGAAGTTGGCATAGAGGATATTCAATCCGAGCTTAAAACAGAAGATAAGGAAAAGATAGTAAAATCCTATAATGAAAAGGGCCTGACCATGATGGTCGGAAATGGAGTCAATAATGCCCCAGCCTTGGCTAGGGCGGGGATTGGCGTAGCAATCGGAGCTGGAACTGATGTGGCTATAGAGTCAGCCGACATTATCCTCGTCAAGAGCAAGCCTTTAGACATTATCAACTTTATTGAACTGGCAAGAAAAACTCAAAGGAAGCTAGTTCAAAACCTTTGGTGGGGAGCCGGTTACAACATTATAGCAATCCCCCTAGCAGCAGGAATTCTATCTCCTTGGGGCATAGATCTAAGCCCAGCCTTTGGAGCCATCCTTATGTGGGCTAGTACCCTGATAGTAGCTTCCAACGCTATGACCCTTAAAATGAAATAACAAAAAAGAGCACAATAGTGCTCTTTTTTAATCTAAAATTTTATTGTAAATTTCCAAGTATTCCTTGGCAATTTCCATCCAATCAAAGTCCTTGCTAGCCTGGATAGCCCTGGCGGACATAGGTCCATAATCGGCTCGGATCTTTTCAATCTTATAGAGGGCATCCTCTAAAACTTTATCGCTAGCGTGAAATCCTACCTCTCCTTCGGCAAACTGGGTGTCAAAGCCCTGGCCCTTAGTATATAGGACTGGCAATCCCTGGCTCATGGCCTCTGGATAAACTAGTCCAAAGGTTTCCCTATGGGAGAGCATGGTAAAAATATCTGCTTCCCTTAGATTCTTCAAAACTTGGCTTAAGTCTGCTGGTGGTACATAGTTAATATATTCCTTTTTCTCCAAGACCCTTAAAAACTCCTTATCCTCAAGCCTGCCCATAAGGGTAAGACTGGCGTCCACTCCCTTTTCCCTTATAGCGCTTAGGATTTTCATCAGATGGCCAACGTTTTTATTTGGGTCATCCACCTTGCCTATGTAAATGAGTTTTAAATCTTCCCCTAGCTCCTTTGGCTGACCTAGGTTTTCAAAGAAGTACTTGTCGATTCCATTGGGAATAACTTTAGCTTTAGCCCTTAGCTCTCCTTCCCCCAGATACCTGCCATAGATTTCTATCCCTTTTTCCAAATGGGTCTTAGAAAGAAAGATAACTTTCTCAGCCTCTCTAAGAATTCTGCCTCCCAGAGGATTTAAAAAAGGCATATACTTGGGAAATGCGTATAAATCCGTGGAGCGAACGGCAGTTATATAGGGTAAGCCTGTATCCCTATGAGCCCTGTTGGCTATATAACCGTTGCTCATAAGCGAGTGGGAATGGAGAAGGTCATAGGATTTTAAATCCACATCCCTTTTAAGGTCCCTATAGCTAGGCCAGTGCTTGGGAAAGAAAAAAAGCCTAGTCCAAGAGGCATGACTTTTAGATAGGTAAAAGGAGCTGGGCAAGGCTGATGTATCTTTATTCCTATCGGCAAAGAAAAAAGTCTTGGACTCTACCCCATAGCTGGCCAAGGCATCATATAGGTTTTGATAAAGCCTAGAATCTAGATAATATGAGTTGATATGTAGTACTTCCATGGTCATCTCCTTAATAAATTTATGTCATAAGAACTAAGTATTTAGGCACATCCTATCTCTCAATAGGTAGCCTAACCTCTACCTCTTGGTTAATTGTAGAAAATAATATTAGGTAATCTCCATCGCCAGTGTAAAGTATATAAAAGTATCCTTTAAATGTTTGGCCATCCTTAATTTGTCCGGTTGCTTGGATTGAGTCTTCAAAGAAATTGTCAAGATTAGCAGCAGTTATACCACTTTGGTCAAAAATAGTCACACTAGATCGATTTAGGGACTGAGTATTTCCGGATATATTGGTTAAACTTGAAGGTATAACTATTACTTCTTCACCCCTATAATCGCTTAGCTCATTATCTAATCTAACAAAACTATAGTCTTGACCCAGCTCTATTCGAAAACCATCAAAATCAAAGCTAGCACCAAAACTCAACTCTACTGGCCCATCTGTCTTTAATTTTTCTTCAGTCTTTTCAATCTCCTCGGTTTTTAGCTCTAAAATCGCTGACTCTGTTTCTTTTTCAGACCCTAGCTCTCCAGTATCGCCAGTAATCATACTTGGCTCGCAAGCAGCCAAAAATAATATCATAAGTAAGACAATTACTTTTCTCATCACTCAACCTCCTTTTCATATTCTACCTATTATTATAGGCTACTACAAATCCAAAGCTTTGATTTCTGGTAGATCTAAGTATTTTCTGCTAAAATGTAGTCATCACTTAAGAAAGTTGGGTTATTTTGAAAAAAGTCAGCATTGTTATGCCTACATATAAAAGAGATATAGACCTTGTCAAACCATCTATCCTATCCTTAGTAAATCAGACCTATGAAAATATAGAGGTGATTATCGTAGATGACTCACCAGAAGACTATCCAACTAGGGATAAAATAGAAGAACTTGTAGCCAGTTTTCATGACCCTAGGTTTATCTATCTAAAAAACCAAGTCAATATGGGGGGAGCTCTTGCCAGAAACGAAGGAATAAAAATATCCACTGGAGAATATATCAGCTTCTTAGATGACGATGACACCTACCTACCAGAAAAAATCGAGAACCAGGTCAATTTTATGGAAGATGGCCACTACGACCTATCCTTTTCCAACCTCACTATCCAAAATGAAAATGGCCAGACTATAGACGTGAGAAACTTCCCTGGTGTACCAGTTGATGACCAGGATGAATTCCTCAAATATCACTTAATGAGACACGCCACTGGAACACCTACCTTTATGTTTAAAAGACAGGCAATTTTTGATATAGGCCTTTTTGACGATGCCATAATGGGCCAGGAATTCTACCTAATGCTCAAGGCCATTGAAGGAGGCCTAAAAATCGGCTACCTAGACAGCTACGACGTTCTAGTTCTCAGGCATTCGGGTGAAGCTATCTCCGTAGGACCAAATAAAATTAAAGGGGAAAAAATTCTCTACAATAAGAAGAAAGAATACTTCTATCTCTTTAACGCCAGCCAAAGAAGATTTATTAAAATGCGCCACTATGCGGTTATGGCAGTGGCCAGTTATAGAAATGGTGACTATAGTAAATTCTTTGCCTATGCGTTTAGAGCCTTCTTTACAGCTCCTATCAGCATGCTGGCAGAGGCCATTAAACTTTGGAAGAGCCAAGGCTAGTTAAGTCTATATAAGCAAAGAAGTAAAGCCAGGCCTAGGCCTGGCTTTCTTCATATATTATTGGTTTACAGGTAGTTTAACCTCAACATGTTCACTAAAATCGTCAAATTCAATATAGTAATCCCCATCCCCTGAGTAGAGTATGTAGAAAGCTGCATCTTGACTAGCCCCATCCCTCATTTTCCCAGAAAGATCTACAGAATCATCAAAGTAAGCTGATACGTTGTCTGCTTTTATACCTGTAGTATCAAAAGCTGTAAAGAAAAACATATTAAAGGAAGAGGTCTCACCTGTATTGTTGGTCAAAGTGACCGGTATAGCTATAACATCCTTGCCATTGTGATCGCTAAACTGATTGCTAATAGTATCAAAATAGTAGTCTTCCCCTAGTTCTAAAGTAAAACCATGAAATTCAAAGCTATCTCCAAAACTTAGGGCTTGATCATCTACTAGCTCTTCTTTTGTCTCAGTCTTCTCAGTTTCTGTGACTTCTGTCTCCTCTGTCTCAGCAAGCTCCATCTCTTTAGCCTGGGTCTCGGTAATCTTTTTTTCAGTTCCCCTATATTCCGTGACTGCTGGCTCTGTCTCCGTTTGGATCTGACCAGTCCCGCATCCTGCTAGAGTTAGTGCTAGTAACAAACTAATAATGATTTTCATTAAATCCTCCTCTTATTCATTTCTATTTCTCCTTATTAACAATCCTATAATATCACATTCACCTCTCCAAGCTCGCCAAAGCCAACCTATCTGCATATAGAGATAGTTCGGTTTTTTTCAAACTTTTCATTCTAGCTAAATTATGTTATAATTTTTCCTAGTGTTTTCTTGGCACCCACTTAAAAAATCAAGGAGGAATTATGAATACAAGAGCTTTAACAAAATCTGCAGCCATTGCTGCTATCTACGTAATTTTAACGGTGGCACCGGGATTTTCCTGGGGTCCCATCCAATTTAGGCTTTCAGAAGTTATGACCCTCTTAGTCGTCTATAATCCAGCCTACCTGCCAGCCCTAACCATGGGCTGTATCCTGTCTAATCTATTTAGCCCTCTGGGCTTTGTGGACTTGCTTTTTGGAACCTTACACACCTTTTTAGCCCTATATGCCATGACCAAGGTTAAGAACATTTGGATTGCATCACTTTTCCCAGGTCTATTTTCCTTTATCATAGGTCTAGAAATAGTACTGTTCCTATCTGAAGCCCCTTCTATACTGGAGTTTTTCCTAGTCACGGGCCAGATAATGATATCTGAAATTATAATAGTATCTATTATTGGCGTTCCGATTTTCAAAATTCTAGAAAAATATCCTAGCTTTAAAAAGATAATTTTAGATCTATAGTTATAAAAAAAAGACCACCTTTAGGTGGTCTTTTCTTAATCTTCTACTATATTAATATCCTTATAGAGACCTCCAGCCTGGAGCTGGATTCCCGCTGACTCAAAAAGCTCGGAAATACTTAGAAAAACAAAGCCTTTTTCTGCCAACTTTGGCAAAACAAGCTCTATGGCGTCAGCTGATTCTGGGTAGATATCGTGCATTAACACTATGGACCCATCTCTTGCTTCCTCTAGGATAATTTCGGCAATGGCCTCGGCATCTTTAGAAGACCAGTCATGGGTGTCAAGATTCCAATTTACCATAGGCATAGGTACATTGGCCTTCATTTCATCATTTACAGACCCATAGGTAGGTCTAAGAATCTGTGGATACACCCCTGTGGCAGCATAAATTTCTTCTTGGCCAGAGTTAATCTCTTCAAGAAAGCCTTCAACTCCTAGTTCGGTTAGATTAGGATGATTGAAGGAGTGATTGCCAAGTTCATGACCTTCTTCCAAAGCCCTTTGAACTATATACTCTCGACCGCTAATCCTGCTAGCCACAACAAAAAAAGTTGCACTCCCATCCTGTCCCTTGAAGGCATCTAAAATCCTCTCAGAAGTACCTACGTTAGGACCATCGTCAAAGGTAAAGGCGATGCGCTTAGGCTCCTCTGTCGATGGCTGAACTTGATCAGATTCATTCATAACCCTAAGATCCGCTTTAGCCTCTTCAGACTTAGAACCTAACTCTTCTGTTTTTTCCGGGATATCTTCACTATTAGACTTATCCTCTCCTGTATTTTCTGATTTCTCTTCAACAGGAGGTTCGTCCTTTTTTATTTTTTCTTTTATTTCCTCGCTGTTGGGCTTATTTTCCTCTGCTTTTTCGGTAATAAGTTTCCATTGGCTAGCTTTGCTCGATAAAGAATCAGCCATAACTTTACTTTCTTCTAAAATTCTTTTATCCCTAGAATCCTCAGCAAAAATACCATTGTAGATACCTGCTGAGAGCAAACCTAGTAACACTATACCTAAAATCTTAAAAAAATCTTTTTTCCTATACATAGGCCCTCCTCTCCCCTTAGTATAATTTAGATAGAGATAAAATTAAAGCTTCCCAAGAAATTTCTCTTTATTTTCTAGAAAATCAACGCAATTACCATTATATCAATATTATTTTCCTATCTTGGGTATGAGTGATTTTGAGCGCAATAATGATAATTAAAGAAAGGAGCAGTTATGGCTTTTAATTTTAAAGGTAAAAATGTAATAATAACCGGTGGCTCTAAAGGCATTGGAGCTGGAGTCGGCCAAGCCTTTTTAAAAGAAGGAGCCCAGGTTTTAGTTACTGGAAGAAAAGAAACCGATGGAGAACGCTTTGTAAAGACTATGAAGGAAAAAGGCTATGCCCCTGAGTTTCTTGTTTCAGACGTAACTGTTAAAGACCAGGTCAAATCACTCTATAAGAAAGCCCAAGAAATCATGGGTTCTATAGATATTGTTATATTAAATGCCGGCTATTATCCAGAAACCCCCCTAGACCAGATGACTGAAAAAGACTGGGACCAGGTCCTGGATGTAAATCTCAAGGGAGTATTCTTAAATACTCAGGCAGCCCTGCCCTATCTTAAGAATGGTGGGAGGATAGTGATTACTTCTTCTATCACAGGCAATAAAGTTGGCAATCCTGGCCTAACCCACTACAGTGCAGCTAAGGCTGGAGTAAATGGCTTTATGAGAACTGCAGCCCTAGAGTTAGCGCCCTTAGGAATTACCATAAATGCTGTTGAGCCGGGCAATATTATGACCCCCGGGATGAAG
>CAZFXW010000007.1:12666-31863 GCA_964523385.1 uncultured Peptoniphilaceae bacterium
TAGGTGAAGAATACATTAAGAAGCAAGAATCGATAATCCCTATGGGCAAATTAGGCAGCCCTAGTGATATCGCCTATGCTATAATGTACTTTGCCAGTGATGAAGCATCCTATGTGACAGGTCAAAGCCTAGTAATCGATGGTGGACAAATTCTTCCCGAGTCTGCCCTAGACTTAAGCTGATGAACCTAGTCTTTAAGAGAAATATTGGCGAGGAAAAAGGCGTTATCTATGCCTTCTTAGGAGATGAAAAGAAGGGAGAGGTTAGCTTTAACATTGCCAAGAATATGATCGTAGTAAGTGGCGTCCACATAAAGGAAGACTACAGAGACAAGGGTCTGGGAAGGCAATTGGTAGTGGAGGCAGCCAACTACGCTAGAGAAAATAATATCAAGGTCTTGCCTGTCTGAGGACTGGCCCATCATTTGGTAAATGAAGACCCTGATTTTATAGATGTTAAACCATAAAGGAGGAACTATGACAGAATTTGTTAAAAAAGGTGACATGGCCCCTGATTTTAGACTGGTTGATCAGAATAAGAAACACTGGAGCCTAGACGAACTCAAGGGCAAGAAAGTACTACTTTCCTGGACTCCTCTGGCATTCACGCCAGTGTGAACGGACCAGATGAGGGATTTAGAGAAAAACTTTAAATTCTTCGAAGAGCACGGAGTCGTGCCTCTAGGTATTAGTGTTGATGCCCAACCAAGTAAACACGCTTGGGGAGTAGCCCTTTGTATTTCAGACGTGCCCCTAGTAAGTGACTTTTTCCCATTTGGAAAGGTCTCTAAGGACTATGGAGTTTTCAGAGAGAGCTCAGGAGCCAGCGGCAGGGCAGCTGTATTAATAGGAGAAGACGGAAAAGTCCTATGGTCAAAGATGTACGAGATGGGCGAACAGCCAGACATCAATGAAATTAAACAAGTGATAAAAGACCTATCCTAATTGAAAGAGCCAGCTCTGCTGGCTCTTTTTTTTGTCTTTTCTAGTACCTGCCTCCCCTTGTATGTTAAGCCTATCTAGATTATAATATTACTGATATAGAGGAGGAATTATGTTTAATTTTGACCTAGATGATCATTCAATTAAAACCATACATTTTATCGGCATCGGTGGCGTAAGTATGTCAGGCATAGCCCAGCTATTAATTGATTCAGGCTTTAAAATCACCGGTTCGGACAGAGAGTCTTCTCCCCATACAGAGAAGCTGGAGCAATTGGGTGCAGAGATATACATTGGCCAAAAGGCTGAAAATATAAAAAATCCAGACATTATTGTCTATACAGATGCAATACTTCCAGACAATGAAGAACTAAAAGAAGCATTAAAAAAAGATATACCAGTGGTAACTAGAGGAGTTTTCCTCGGTGCCTTAATGAAGAATTATAAACACTCCATAGCCATATCCGGCTCCCATGGAAAGTCTACAGTCACTTCCATGATTAGCACGGTCTTGGCCAACTCTAAATACAAGCCTTCGATTTTACTAGGCGGAGACTTAGACTTTATAGACGGCAACGTTCTAGTAGGTGATAGAGACTTTCTAATCACTGAAGCCTGCGAATATAAGGCTAATATATTAAATTATTACCCTTCTACAGTGATAGTGCTTAACGTATCTTCAGATCACTTAGACTTTTTTAAAAACCTAGATCATATCATCGAAACCTTCCAAGGCTACATGGACAACATTAGCCCTGAAGGCAATGCAATAATCAATATTGACGAAGAAAATTGCCTGCCCCTTATCCCCCATGTCAAAGGAAAGGTTCACACCTTTGGCATTGAGAATAAGGAAGCAGACTTCAATATTACAGAGGTGATCAACCACAAGGGCAAGTGTAGCTTTACCTTGAGATATCATGGAGACAAGAGTCTAAGCTTAAACCTACCTATAATCGGCGAGTTTAATGTCTACAATGCAGCGGCTTCAGCCATTGCCCTCCTAGTTACGGGAGTAAACAAAGACTTAATCGTCGAAAGACTTTCCAACTACAAGGCCCTCCACAGAAGGATGGAAGTTGTTGGCAGCTACAAGGGAGCAGAGGTAATGACAGACTACGGCCACCACCCAATCGAAATCAAGGCCACCCTAGATGCCTTAAAAGAAGCAGACTATGAAAATATCATCTGCGTCTTCCAACCCCATACTTACAGTAGAACTAAAGCCCTGTTAGAAGAGTTCTCCCAGTGCTTTGATTCGGCCGACGAAATAATCGTCACCGAAATCTACGCTGCCAGAGAACACCTAGACCCAACTATCCACTCAAAAGACCTGGTTAAGCTCCTAGTTGAAAAGAACAAAAATGCTAGGTATATTCAGACCTTTGAAGAAACTAAAGACTACCTTTGGTCTAAGTTGAATCCAGAGGACTTGGTCATAACAACTGGCTGTGGCATACCCCACAAGCTAGCATACATGCTAGTAGAGCCAGAAGGACAAAAAGCATCCTAATAAATAAGAAACAAGCAGCCGAAAGGCTGCTTTTTTATACTCCTTAAAAAACTAGTTTATTAAATAGAGATTTATTTGAGTATGACCTGTTTCTTATATACAATTAATTATATATAAGAATATAAAATACTAGGGAGATTGATTGTGAAATTAAACTTACTGATTAACATCCTCAGTCTTTTGCTTTTCTTTGGCTGTTCCAGTCCAGAGGCAGAGGTAAAAGTTAATGAGAAAATTGTTGAATCAACAGAAGTCTACGTTGAGGAAACTGAAGAAAAACCTATAGCAACTAAACTTACAGCCCAGAGTGAAGAAACAGATAAAAATCCTACAGTAATACCAGAGGAGGAAGAAAAGTCAGAAGCTAGAAGAATAAAAGTTTTCGCCACTGGCGACATCCTTTACCATTTGGACCTCTATAACCACAAATACGACGAGGAGCTAGGTGAACATGATTTCTCTCACTTTTACGCCTTGGTGGAAGACAAGATTAAGGAAGGAGATATCGTAATAGGAAATTACGAGACTTCTATCAATCCAGCAGAAGAGCTATCCTGCTACCCTCGCTTCAACACTCCACCAGAAGCGATCAAGTACTTGAAACAATCTGGCTTTAACGTTCTTTCAACTGCTAACAACCACTGCCTAGATAGGGGATTAGAAGGCCTTGATGGGACAATCGACGCCATGGAAACCCACGGTGTCTACCAGTTTGGTACCTATAAGGATGAGCGCAAGCCTTTAATTGTTGAAAAAAATGGAATCAAAGTCGGCTTTATCTCCTACAGTGAGTACTTTAACGGCCTATCCTCATGGGCAGATGAGAGACCAGACTCTATCTCACCCCTTGAAGAAGAACTTGTTCTTGAAGAAATCACTGAAATGAAGGAGCTAGGAGTAGACTTCCTAATAGCCTACCCTCACTGGGGAACAGAATACACCAGAGAGCCTTCCGACTCTCAAATTTACTTTAAAGACCTGATGATAGATAATGGGGTAGATGCAGTCCTAGGATCCCACCCCCATATTCTTCAGCCAGTAGTCATAGATGAAAGAGATGGAAATCAGATTTTCTCCATCTATTCGATGGGTAATTCGATATCCCACCAAAGGGCCCAGTCCTCAGAGCACCCTGGTGTAGAGACAGGAGTTTTTATTGAACTGGACCTAGTTAAGGAAAACGGACAAACTAAATTAGAAGACTACCAAGTCCACCTAACCTACGTTAACCTTACCACAGATGAGTTCGGCAACTACCATGCAGAAACAGTGTTCTACGAGGACATCATAGAAGGAGGCAAATACAGGGATAGGCTAGACCCATATACCCAAGAAGTTGTAGATGAACAATATCAAATTAACCTAGACGCCCTTCAGCTTCCTCAGATTTAATCAAGTCTAAGCTAAGATATGGTTTTTCTTTTCCAAAATTTAAGTGTATAATCGACTGTAGGAGATTGGATAAGCTTCCTTCTCCTAGAGCAAGGATAGAAAATTAAGCAAAGTGGGAAATAGAAAGGAAAAGAAATAAATGAAAAACCTAAAGGCACTAGCCCTATTAATTTTGGTAGGCCTAGTATTTATTGGTTGTTCCAAAAAGACCGTAGAAACAGAGAATACTGAAATTACCGAAATTCAAATGGAAACCATCAGTCTACCTAAGGAAATCTTTACCAATATTGACCTAGGATTGGAAAGTCCCCTAGAGGAGATTGACGACTATCTAGATACAAGTCTTTCAAAGAAAAACCTAGAGTTTGAAGCTGATAATCAATCTGGACTGATAAAAATAAAGCTGACACCAAGCCAGCAAGAGGAAATCGCAAAAGAGATTAAGCTAGGAGCTGAAAAACAAATCGACAAGTTCAACAAGGGCTTTAAAGACCTTGTTAACTTAGACCAAGAGGGCAACTACTCATCTGCAAGCTTGGCCATAAAGGAAGCCAACTACCAGCAGCTTGTTGCCAGAGAAGATTTGGACCAGTTGGAAAAGGATTATATCTTACCAATCAAATCCCTCTTCGCCCTAGTCAAATCCTTTGATGGTCAAGAAACTAAGCCGAATGAGATTAGCTTTAAAATAATAAACTCAGAAACCAAAGAAATTATAAAAACCTATTAAAAAAAGGCTAGCTAGGCTAGCCTTTTTTGTTTTACTAAATTATCCAAAAATTGCATTTATAATTAGTAGAGCTATAAATCCAACAATCCAAGCGATGGTCGTCGGAATAGACCAGATTCTCACCTGTTCTCTAGCGTCCACTATACCTATAGTTCTATTTACTACCCAGAAAAATGAGTCTGAGAAGTGGGAGAAAAATAGGGAGCCTACACAAGCAGATAAGGTTGCAAAAACTGGATCTACAGCCAATGATGCCATAATCGGCGCAGTCATTGAAGCTGCCGTAAGCATGGCTACCGTTCCTGAACCTTGGATAAATCTCATTAGGGTTGCGATTAGGAAAGGCAAGAATAAGGGTGGAATAGCCGTTTTAGCAACGTACTCAGCAATGTACTCGCCAACTCCTGAGTCCCTTAGAACTTGTCCAAAGGCCCCTCCGGCTCCAGTTATTAGAATAATAATACCTGCTGACTCAATTCCCTTTTCAACTATGCCCATAACTTCTTTCCTATCCATACCCTTGGTTAGGGTAAATATGGCAACTAAAAGACCAGCTCCAACTGCTACCAGTGGCGTTCCTAAGAATCTGATAACCTCGCCTAATGTTCCCTCCATTCCTATAACCTCTCCTGTGGTTGACAAAAGAATTAATAGGATTGGAAGTAGGATTGGTGCAAAAGAAGTTAGTGTTCCTGGAAGTCCAGTTTCGTCGTAAGTAATTGACTCCTCGGACATCTCCTGAATAGTGGCTGGCCTTTCCCAGCCATCTCCATCTTCTGCGGGGATTTGGTAGATTTTCTTACCTAGGCTCCTACCGTAAATCATCGCTGCGATTAACATAGGAATAGCGATTACTATACCCCAAAGGATTACCGACCCAACATTAGCTCCGTAGATACCGGCTGCTCCAACAGGTCCTGGTGTTGGTGGTACCATGGTGTGGGTAATTACCAAGCCCGATGCTAGGGCAATTCCCAGAGATACAATTGACTTGCCAGTCTGCCTTGAAAGAGCTCTGGCCAATGGAGCTAGGATTACAAAGCCTGAGTCACAGAAGATTGGAATAGAAACTAAGAATCCTGTTACTGCAAGGGCTTCCTCTTCCCTATTGGCTCCAAAGCGTTTGAGGAAGGTATAGGCCATCCGAGTGGCAGCACCGCTTCTCTCAAAGATCTCCCCCATCATTACTCCAAAACCAATTATAATTCCGATACTCCCTAGAGTTCCACCAAAGCCTTTGGTAATAGACCCGATTATCATTTCCCTAGGTAGGCCGCCAATTAGGCCCACTGTTATGGCTGCGATTATCAGCGCAGGAAACGTATGAACCTTGGTTCTAAGGATCATGTAAACTAGGAAGATAATTCCGATAACCATTCCGATTATCATACGATTTCCATCTAATACGAAATTTTCCATAATACTCTCCTTTTTATTTATATTTTTGGCCCACCTATTGGTGGGCCATGTAAAATAGATTAATCTATTTTATATTCATTGTAGCTTGGTGCATATCTAGCGGCCAGTTTAACAGCTTCTATCATACTTACTGGTGACGCTTTGTCTGTACCTGCCAAGTCATAGGCTGTTCCGTGGTCAACGGAAGTCCTTAGAAAGGGCATTGAATTAGTCAATGATATTGTTTTTTCAAAGTCATAAGTCTTACAGGCAATATGGCCCTGGTCATGGTAAAGACTTAATACCGATGCAAAGTTACCTTGAAGAGCCAAGGAGAAGACCGAGTCAGCTCCAATAGGTCCTACAACGTCGTAGCCTTCTTTCTGGGCCTGCTCGATTGCCGGAGTTACTTCGTCTACTTCCTCCATACCAAAAAGTCCATGCTCTCCACAGTGGGGATTAAGCCCAGCCACTGCCATGGTTCCCTTAACACCCAGCCTGTGTTGGGCTTCTATACATCTTTTAATATAGTCTAAAACCCTGTCATAGGTTACCAAACCAATAGCATCCTTCAAGGACACGTGCCTTGAAAGGAAGAAAACCCTTAGATTTTCCACTTCAAACATTGTCAGCGGGTCATGGACACCTGAAATTTCCTCAAACATCTCTGTGTGGCCAATAAAGGGAACATTTCCAGCTGCCAATGATTCTTTGTTAATTGGAGTTGTGGCTACAGCGTCGAATTTTTTCTCCATAGCCATCTCTCCAGACTTCTTTATATACTCATAAGAAGCCTTACCGCATTCGGCATTTACCTTGCCAAACTCAAAACCTTCGGTAATCAAACCCATGTCTAAGAGGTCGATAGTCCCTTTTTCAAAGATTGCCTCATCTACATCCTCAACGACATTTATCTTTAGGTCTAAGCCCGTCACTTCTATGGCTTTTTCTACAACATACTTATCTCCGATTAGAAAGGGCCTTGCCACTTCCCAAACGCTATCGTCATTAAATGTGTGCATCGTAATTTCTGGTCCAATCCCAGCCGGATCTCCCAGAGGTATTCCAACAATTGGCTTTGTCATATTTTGCTCCTATTCTTTTTTTAGTTTCTCCAAGCAGATTTTCAGGGCATCTGCATTTCCTACCATGCCGCCCTTGCTTATTATTCTAAGTCTGTCCTTCTTTCCGCCGATTAGGCGACCGTAGGCAGCCAAGGGTATTACCTCTTCCCTAATATCTATACCCAGGGCCTCCATTTCCTTAACAAAGGCCACGGTGATGTCACCACCACTCATAAAGACTCCAGCAAAGGAAAGGTGAGAACTAACCACCTTGTCGGCAATAGAGGCTAAGCCATTGGAAATCATAATGGAAATATCGTCTATGTTCATGCCCGTTTCTTCTGAAATCTTTTTTAAATCTAGCCTTTTTTCTCCCACATCAAATGGAGTTGTGGTAACCAGAAGAATGTCATCTTCCCCCAGTTTAGCCATAGCTTCCTGACTGGCCCTCTCAATTTCTTCCTTCCTCGTTGGATAATCGGCCAGTTGGCCTGCATCTACCTTGAGGACCCTAACATCGTAGTCAGACAAGAGTTCCTTTATCTGTTGAACGCTTATATCGGTAACCGAACCCACCACCATGAGAACCTTAGACAAGACTTCCTTCTTTTCCAAAATCTCCCTGCCCAGCTCCATGGTAAAGGGCCCTGGATCAGCTGCAAAGTACTTAACCCCAGAGTTAATAACACCTTTAGCAATGGCTTCTAGATGATCCTCTGTCACACCATCAAAGGCCAGAAGCCTATAACCTTCCTCCTTGGCCTTTAAGACCAAGTCCCTTATATGGTCCTCTCCCTTTTCTATATCCTCTAGGTAAATCATCTTAGACTTGTGGTTAAGACCTTTGGATAAAAGATTTAGGGCATCAGATGTATCTACTGGCGTCTTTGTGTCCCGGCCCGCATCTGAATTGACCAAAAGTTCACCATTGACCAGCATAATGCCGTTTACAACAATCCTACCTGTATCAGGGTAGGCCGGAACAGCAATACCTATGTAATCTTCTCCAAGAATGTCAAAAAAAGCATTCAGTTCTGGGCCTAGGTTCCCTCTTAGCGTCGAGTCTAACCTTTTGCTGTAAATATCCCTCTCGTTAGGCTCTAAGTCCTCTAGAACCTCCTTGACAGAATCATAGGCATCTTTTTCGGGCATGGCCCTAGAGTCAGTAGTTATGGCCACCATACCATAGCCTTCTGGCACTCCTGCCTTTATATCAAAAAGAGCAGCCGCGTCTAGGCCAATTTTCTTCATCAATGAACAATTAGCATTGGCCCCGGTTAAATCGTCTGCAATAGTAATAAATTTCGTCATGCTCCCCCCTCAGTTCCCCTTATAGTACATAGAATTTTAACATCAGTGATAGACCTTGTCAAAGCATTATTTATAGGGCTCTAGGGCCACCCTCTCCATCATCTCATCTTTGTTTAGCAGGGGTATTCTACTATCTAACTGAATATAATCGATTCCGACAGTAGTGTTATAGGCTCGGGCTTGGACTCCCACTTCTAAGGCTAGGTAAAAACTTTCTACAAAAGCTGGGTCCATTGTATAATGGGGTCTGAAAAATTTACAGTCCTCCCTGGCTACCAAAAAAAAGACCATGGCCTCCTTGCCCTGTTGAACTAGCTTTATCAAGTCCCTCAAGTGCCTTTGCCCTCTTTCAGTTGGAGCTCCTGGAAACATGGCCTCTTCTCCATTTAGGACCAAATCTACCGACTTAACTTCTACATAAGTCTCTACGCCATCTCTTTCCAAAAGAAAATCCAGCCTAGACCGGCCCACACTTACCTCAGACCTAACTGAATCAAGCTTCTCAAAACCCTTGATTGCATTTTCCCTAAAGGCCTTTTCAGCCAGCTTGTTAGACACCTGGGTGTCTAGGTTTACTAAGATTCCCTTATATTCAATGGATAAAAGGTCATACTTAGTTTTCCTATTAGGACTATCTGCCACTTGAACATAGCACCGTGAGCCCTGGGTCAAAAGTTCCCTCATCCTCCCGGTGTTCTTAACATGAGCTAGGACCAGCTCTCCATCTAGTTCTACCTCCGCCACAAAGCGGTTGACTCGGCTGATAAAAACCCCTTCTAGTACTAGCCCTTTATAAGTAAACCTTATCTTCTCCTTATTTTTCACCTTTCTTTAACTCCTTATCAAAAAAAGAAAACCCGGCCGAAGCCGAGTTTCTCTATTATTTAGTTAACGCTGCCTGACATTGGTCTAAGGCTTCTTGGGCAGTAAGCTCACCTGTCAAGGTCTTCTGAACCGCAATTAGAAACTCCTTATTAAAGTCATCCCAGTTTGGAACCTTAGGCTCTGGTACACCGTCGGCTAGTATATCTAGGAAAGGCTTCATCTTTTCATCTTTAAATTTTTCATCATTTTCTTCAGCATAGGTTACTGGGAACCACCTGTCGCCAGTGATGGCGCTTTGCTGCTCATGCTCTCCCATAAACTTGATAAAGTCTGCTGCAATTTCCTTGTTCTCTGAAATTGAAGATAGGCCGTAGGAATCGGTTACTATAGTTCTTGACTTAATTTTACCTACTGGCAGTTCGCTAACCGCATAAGGATATTGTCCTGCATGCTCATCCATCTTTTCAAACTCCCATGGTCCAGAGATATACATGGCCAGGTCTCCGTTGGTAAAAAGGTCGACCTGATCTTTTCTAGCTGTTCCAACTGGATCTGGAATAATGCCTACAAACTCTTTTAGATAGTCTAGAGTAATCACATTCTCTGGTGAATTGATAATAAAGTCTCCAGCCTCGTCTACGATTAGTCCTCCACCTTGGAAGATAAAGTTTAGAATTTCGTCAGTTCCCGCCTCGATATCAGTCGGAAGGGAGAAACCGTAAATTCCATGTTCTTCATTAACCGCCTTGGCAGTCTCTAAAAGTTCTTCCCAAGTAGTTGGTGGATTTTCAATTAGATCAGACCTATAGTAAAGGGCTCTTGATGACATGGCTAGGGGAATACCGTACTGTTTGCCGTCGATATTAGCCGTCTCCATAACTTCAGGAATCCTATTGGCCATATACTCTTCATCTAAGAAAGGGGTCATATCTTCTAGGATGCCCATCTCGGCAAACTGTCTAATAGACCTTGAACCCAACATAATAATGTCCGGAGATTGGCCAGCCTGGTAAACCTGGATAATCTTTTGATTGATTTCGTCCCAACCAGCAGACACAACCTCAATCTTAACATCTGGATTCAAATCCTCATACTTGGCGATTCCTGCATCTAAGGCCTCATTTAAATAGCCAGCATCATAACCTGCAACCAGAATCTGAATAACAGTCTTTCCATCTTGACTAGAGGGCTTTGGCTCTGTAGTCTTTGTCCCACAACCGGCAAAAATAGCCAGCACTAGTATAAATATAGCAAATATCTTAAATCTTTTCATATTACCTCCATATTCTATGTATTTACTTAATCTTAATACTATCATTGTTATTATATAATTTCCTCATTAATAAATAAAATTAATCAATTAATTTCTTATCTAAATAATTTTAATACCTAAGGTGGAGTATAAATGATATGATGTAGAGTAAAGTTTCGCTAATATCAAAACAGAAAGGAGCCACCATGGACAGGAAGAAAACACCCTATATACTGCTTTTTCCAGCAATTCTATTTTTGGTCCTACTTTACGGCTACCCTATAGTGATAACCTGGGTCCAATCCCTTAGCCACGTTAACTTACTTACCAATACCAGAAATTTTGTTGGCTTTGAAAATTTCACCAAGCTCTTTAGTGACCCAACATTTTTCCAGTCCCTTAAGCTGACTGTAAAGTATACTGGACTTACAGTCTTTCTAAAGATGGTCTTAGGCTTTATCTTCGCCTATTTGCTCCACTCGGAAATTTTTTTAAAGAAACAGTTAAGACTGGCAACCCTCCTACCCTGGGCCATTCCCCAAGTAGCAGTAGCCACCTTGTGGATTTGGATTTTAGATGGAGACTATGGATATTTAAATTACTTTCTAATGAAACTCCATCTAATAGATAAGCCTATTTACTACCTGTCGAGCCCCCAGGCAGCCTTTTATATAACCAGCTTTGTAGATGCTTGGATGGGCATTTCCCTTGTCTCTCTCATGTTCATAGGAGGCTTAGACTCAATACCCAGGGATTTATATGAAGCGGCAGAGTTAGACGGAGCTGGAAAAATTCGCCAGTTTATCGACATAACCCTCCCTTACATGAGAAAACTATCATTGACTATACTAACCCTAGTTACCATCTGGTCCTTTAACTCCTTCAACGTAATCTTTATGCTTACAGAAGGAGGACCTATGAGAGCCACTGAAACTATTATGATTAAAATCTACCAAGAAGCCTTTAGCAGGTTCAATCTTGGAGCGGCTTCGGCCCTTTCGGTTATAGCCAGTTTAATGATTACAATAATGGCACTGATCTATATGAGGAGCATGAGAAATGAAGAATAAGAAATTAATATCAAAAATAACCATGACCATCCTAGCTATTCTGCTAGTAGGTCTCTTTATCTCTCCCTTATTAATCTTAGTTAGCTCCTCCTTAAAGACCTATGGAGAGTTAAGGGTCTGGCCACCTAGCTTTTTAGGTAAAAACCCTAGCCTGGCTAACTTTAAAGATGTCCTATTTGGCGACAAGAGCATCCTGGTGCCTCTGATTAACTCCCTAAGGGTAAGCCTTAGCACCATGGTTATCTGCACCCTAGTGGCCACCCTGGCCGCCTATGCTATTACCAGATATAGGTTCCTAGGTAGGCAGACCTTTCTTGTTCTGGTTATCCTTTCCCAGATGTTTGCAGACACCCTCCTGGTTAACCCTATGTATCTAATCTTTAGAAATTTAGGCATCCTAGACACTAGGCTAGCTCTAATAATCGCCACCACAGCCACCAGCTTACCAATGACAATCTGGCTCCTCTATTCCTTTTTTTCTAATATATCCCTAGCATATGAGGAGGCGGCGTGGATGGATGGAGCTAACAGGATTCAGGGGATTTTTCAGGTTCTTGCCCCTCTAGCCCTGCCAGGCATAGTAACTGCAGGCCTTTACGCCTTTATCAACTCCTGGGGTAATCTGATCTTTGCCAAGGCCTTTATTCTGTCCGACGGGTTAAGGACCATACCGCTGGCCCTCTATGACTTTAGGGACGTATATATTATCTCTTATGAAAAGCAGATGGCCGCTTCAGTTTTAACAACCGTCCCAACCTTTTTTATATTCCTATTTATCCAGAAACACCTGGCCAAGGGAATGGTAGCTGAAGGAGTGAAAGAATGAGTGAAATAATTCTAAAGAACATATACAAGTCTTATGATGGCGAAAGCTATGCCGTTGAGGACTTTAATTTGAAAATCAATAATGGAGAACTCTTAGTCCTAGTCGGTCCCTCGGGCTGTGGTAAATCTACCACCCTGAGGATGATTGCTGGCCTAGAGGATATTACTAAGGGCAAGCTCTACATAGATGGAGAGCTTATGAACGACGTGAACCCTAAGGATAGGGATTTAGCCATGGTCTTCCAAAACTACGCCCTATATCCCCATATGACAGTCTTCGATAATATGGCCTATCCATTAAAGTTAAGAAAGATGGACAAGGAAAGAATTCAAAAAAGAGTTGAAGAAGCAGCCCAGCTCTTAGAAATCCAGGGACTTTTAGACAGACGGCCAGCCCAACTTTCCGGAGGCCAAAAGCAAAGGGTAGCCCTAGGCCGATCCATAGTCAGAGAGCCTAAGGCCTTCCTTATGGACGAGCCTCTGTCAAACCTAGACGCTGTCCTTAGAGTTAATATGAGACTTGAAATTGGCATCCTACAGAGAAATCTAAATACTACTATGATTTACGTAACCCACGACCAAACCGAGGCCATGACCTTGGGAGATAGGATAGTGGTTATGGACCAGGGTCGAATCCAACAAATAGGTAGTCCTGAGGAAATCTATAGAAAGCCAGCTAATATCTTTGTGGCCAAGTTTATCGGTTCCCCAAGGATAAATATCATTGAGAAAGCTAAACTAACTAAGACCATGGACAAGGAAGCCCTGGCCCAAGCCTGTGAAAACTTCAATGGCTGCCACTATATAGGCATTAGACCAGAAAATCTAGTTCCCACATCCGGCCAAGAATACAAAATAGAGGTAATTGAAAACCTAGGTGGGGAGAGATATATCTACCTCAAATCCACTGACCAAGAGGAAATAATCCTTAAAATAACAGACCAAGGAAATCTTAAGGTCGGCGACTCGGTGGGATTAGATGTTAGAAATCCCCAAGATGTGAACTTTTTTGATCAGGACAAAAATTTAATAAAATAAGAAGAATGGCCCTCTCCTACCTAAGTGGAGATGAGGCCATTCTTTTTATTGTATGATTTATGCCCCTAATTGATATGGAAAGTTCCATAATATTATCAAAGGGAGCTATCCCTCCATAGCCAGAAGATCCAATATGGTGGATATCTGCACTAGCAGCTTTATTTGCCAAGGCCTTTTGTTGGATAGTATCTATACGAGAGAAATCCTGACTAGACCCGTTTGATAATAGGGCTAGCTTACCTCTGGCCTGAACTAGCTGTACCCAAGACCTAATTTCCTCCATATTAGCTCCAGGGACAGATCCATAGCCAGGTATTAGAATGATATCAGCTCCTGCATCTATAAAGCTCTCGATTATACCCTGATTGCAAACCGCTTCATCTGTACCCGAACTGTGCATCTTACCTGCAATAATAATACCCTTATAGTTATCCCTGGCCATAGCTATAGCCTCTTTGATAGCTTTGTTTGACACACCAGTCCTAGGATTTCCCGTAAAGCATAAAAAATCCAAACCTTGGTCCTGGGCCACTTTTAAAGTCTCCTCTGAGCAAATTCTCCCTGGAGATATTTCCTCTAGCCTATCGATAAGGAGCTCCTTAGCTGGAAGAGTCTCTAAATTAGCTCCAATCGGGACCCCAGTCCATCTCTTTAACACCTCTATAGGCCTATCAAAACTAGGCAGACCCTTAATCTCTAAATCAAAGAAATCTAGTTTATTTAAAAGGATCATATCACCGCCCATAGCCCTAGCAACTTCAGCATTAGTCACTCCCTCTTCTAAGGGGCCTCGAGAAACATCTGTTTCTACCATTACTGTCCTACCAGCTGCAGACTTTATCGAATTTAAAAGAGCCTGCCTATCCATGGACTTAAAATCATTGGCTACACAATCTAATATTCTTTTACTCATCTTTCATTCCTTCCTTGGAAAAGAGGTAGGAAAGTGCCCCCATACAATTAGAATAGCCTCCTGCCTCGCTCATTAAAATCTTCAATGGACTAGCACCCATAACTGGCCTAGCCCACTGGGAGTAAAGAGCCTCATACTTTTCAACTAATCTGCTACCAAAGTATAGAGAGCTGCTAATACCCCCACCAATCACAAAAATTTCTGGATCTAATATCATTTGAATGTTAAAAATTAACTTGCTAATATTCTCGAGGAAACCATCAAATTCAGCCTCCAACTCAGGATTAGCTTCCTTTTCCAGCTCCTTAAAGAGAACCCTACCGTCCTTGCTTTCCCTCCCTAAGATTCTGTGACCCCTTTGGATAAAATTTACAGCTGAAAAATCGTCTCCTATTGACCGATTATCCCCTTGAAAATACCTTAGGTAGCTAAATTCTGCAGACAAGCGCCGTGCTCCATAGTAAGGAGAGCCTCCTATAACAATTCCCCCGCCCAAATTAGTCCCCAGAGTCAGGAGAACCCCATTATTTACGCCCCGAAGTCTTCCCTTCCAGGTTTCACAGTAAAGGCCAGCAACTCCGTCATTTACAACAGCGGTAATCAAGCCAAAGTTCTCCTCTATCATTTCCTTTAAGTTAAGGCCTGGGAGAAAATCAAATTTTCCCGATCTTATGTATTGGCCAGTTTTCATATCAATGATTCCCGTAGTGGATATTGCTACCCTTCTGACAGGACCTGCCTCTTCTATTCTTTTAAAAATCTCCCTTAGAAAATTTTCCTTATCCCCAGGAGTAGGGATTTCTGGAAAGACTAGCCCAATCCTACCCTCTCGATCAGCCAAAAGGGATAGTATCTGGGTCCCACCAATGTCAATACAAAGATACATAACCATCACCCTAACCTCTTATAAGTCTTATAATACCTTAAAGCCTAAGGTAAATCTTCATATTTACATTGAAAAATATTATTGTTTATAGATTTAATTAGATTCCCTTATGAAGAAAGCCCTAGGAGTTTAATCTCCCAGGGCTTTCCTGCCTATAATATTTTTTCTATTATTTTAGCAATTTCTGCGTTGCCTTCCCTATTAAAATGGACTCCATCTAAGTAAAGACCTTTAAAATCCTCTAACTCTCTAATTTCCCTGCCTAAATCCAAGTAAGACCAGTTTCTTTCTATACATTCTTCTTCTAAAAGACTCCCTAGCCTATATAGCCCCTGATTAAAGAGCCTATCCTGATCTATCTCCTCGATAATTCTAGGTGGATTTAAGAGCACTGGCTCTACCCTCCAGTGGACTGCCTGCATGGCCATAGACCTCAGATTGGCAAAGGGCACTTCCACAGACAGCTTACAAAAAAGGTCGTTGCTAGCCCCCATAAGGATTAGCTTGTCAGGCCTTTCCTCTAAAATCTGTGGCAATCGGGCCAGCATACCTCCGGTAGTGTCACCACTTATCCCTTCATTAATCACAGTCCATCCATCTTTTTGACCTAAAATACTGGGCCAGGCGTACTTCCTAGCTAGCATGTAGCCATAGGTAAGGCTGTCTCCTAAACAAATTATTTTCATCATCATTCAGTCCTTATAGCCTCTATAGCCGAGAGCTTGGTAGCCCTTCTGGCTGGATAGTAACCGGTTACAACACCGATTAAAAAACAGAAGAACAGGCCTGCTAGGGCTAACCATAGTGGAATTATTGAAATTTTAATATCTCCACCGATTGGACCAGTGAAAAAGGCAGCAAAAAGTCTGTTTAATAGTCTAGATATAACCAAACTTAATCCAACACCTACTACTCCTCCAAAAAATCCTATCATCCCCGCCTCTAGAAGAAACATATTTCTAATATCCCTTACCGAAGCCCCAATTACCTTCATAACACCTATCTCCTTGGTCCTCTCATAGATACTCATAACCATGGTATTGGTAATCCCAATTGCGGCTACAAAGAGGGAGATTGAACCGATACCTGCTAAGATAGCCTGGGCTACAGCCCCTGATTGCTTCATCTGATCTATAAACTCAGTATTAGAATAGGCCTGAAGGTCCATAGCCTCAATATCAGCGATAACCGTCTCCACATCTTCGGGATTTACCACATGGGCTGTTATACTCTGGTATATCCTATCCTTGTCCCTACGACGCTTTTGAAGCATTTCCTTACTTAAGGTCAGTTCATCATAGTCATTTCTAAGCTGCTCAAGGCTAGCTTCCGACATTAGGATAGCAGGCTTATTAAAGGCGCCAAACCCACCTATACTAAAAACCCCAGTTACATTTAACCTATAGTCCTTCATCTTTGGAGCAGCTTCCATCCCTTCCATAGATAAGATTGGGTTCATCTCTTCTCCAGCCATGCCTATGGTTAACTTAAATCTCTCTGACATAGGGTCTATCTCAAGAGGCGTTCCACCGAAGCTAATTCCGCTATCCTTTGGATTGTAAAGCATATAGCCTATGTTCTCACTGACTATGATATCTATAGAATTTCTCGAAGGCTTATTGCCAAACAAAGTGCCTTGAGCAATGCTTATATCTAAGTCCTCAAAAAAGTTTGGATCTATATAGCCCAACTCTCCACCGTACACATAGTCTCTGCCAACGTCAACCATATATTGGCCTTGAAAGACCTCTGACTTTTCAACAAAATCTACCAAGGGCATCTTTTCTATTGTCTCAACTGTCTTGTTATTTATTATCCCTGTCCTAGGTACTTCCTCTCCAGTTTCAGGCCTATGCCACTGGGTTGGCATAACCTCTACTGCATTCAGCCCTCCCATAGATTCAGACAACTCATCGATTTGAGCATTTTGTCCAATTCCCAGAGAGACCATAACGATAATAGAGGTAGCTCCAATAATAACTCCTAAAACTGTTAAAAAGGTCCTAACCTTTCGCCTCAGTAGGTTTCTAAGGGAAAGGACAAAGAGATCCTTAATCCTCATCTATCTTCAGGCTCTCTTCTTGGCTTTTCTTACTTCGCTTCCTCCAGAAAATAACGCCACCTAGGATTAGTGCTAGTAAAACTATCAGAAGTATAGGTCCAAGGCTAAAAAAGCCTCCACCTTGCTCCACAGTTGGGTCTATAGGCTGGCCATCTGGTCCTACCATCATCTCTCCCTCCATCATCATCCCATCCTGGGTCTCAAAGGAGAAATCCTTGACTATTTCATGCTCTCTCCCAGCCGAATCCTCATAGGAGAAGACTATCTTTCCTTGAGTTTTACCCAAGCTCGTAGGCACCAAATCTATCCTAAATTGATCTGATTGGCCCGAAGCCATGTTACCCACATAGTACTGCTTATAATCCGAACTAAAGCCTTCTCCTTCTAAGTTAACCCTAAGATTGTAGAGGACGTCCTTGCCCGTATTATAAAATTCTATATTTCCATCTACAGGTTGGTCTAAATAACCAATATCTGGAATAACCACCTCTGCAGTCTCTAGCCTAGACTCCTGGATTATTGGAATCCCAATTATCTCCTCCGCCCTGTACTCATTGCCATCCATATCCTCATACTCAATATAGGCGGTCAACATGTAGTTCTTTGCCGCTAAGGTCCTAGCAGTAGACAGGGCAATGTTTTTCTCCGCAACTCCCCCAGCATAAATATTAGGAATGTAAAAAGTATTAGAAGATTCTACAGGTGTAAAAATCGAGCCCTCTGGACTTGTTGCCTGGCCTTCGGCCATGGATATGGCAGAAGCAGGGGTGTCTGTCGACCCTAAGGTAACTTTAATATTCCTGACCTGCTTTTCCTGGTTGGTGTTGTAAAATCTAAGGTAAAGACTAAAGGATTCTCCAGCAAAGGGATGGTCTGGATTTACCGTATACCTATCTATGATAATTTTAGGCTTGTTTTTAACGTGGACCTCCCCTTCTGCACCATAGTCTAAAGAAGAGGTAGACAGGGGAACAAAATCTCCTTCACCGCCTCTACCGCCCATATCAGTCATGGGTAGGACCGTAGGCATAGCAGGTCGTGGGCTCACATCTTCCATACCCATGGGAGATTGCTGAACTACTGGTGAAGGAGTTGGATGATCAACTTGATCAGGTTTCTTGCGTGGGTCAACTGGTTTTTCCGTTGTCTGACCTTGGCCAAGATCAGTTGGCTTTTCCGTTGTTTGACCTGGCTTTTCTGTTTCTTCAGTAGAGCTGGTGGCTTTGATGCTTATTTCAATGTCCCTCTCTAGCTCCTTGCCATCTAACTTTAGGACTAGAGTCAACTTGTGGACTCCATCCTCAGCTCCTTCACAAATCTCTATAACCAGCTTAATCTTTGCACCCTCATCTTTTTTAATATCAATAGGCTTTCCCTGACCGCTAACCGGTATAAAGTTTTCACCTAAGGCTTGGTCGCCTTCCCTTATGTAGACCTCTAAAGCGCTAATATCCTGGTCTGAAAGATTCTTGATACTTAGATCTAGTTCAATTTGATTTTCCGAAGTTTCCTTTACATCTATATCTTCAATTTCTACCAATTCTTGATTGGCCATGGCTGGCACTGAAAGAACTAGGGCTAGCCAAAATATTAAAATGAAGTTTCTAAAACAGGTCATTTTTCCTCCTTAATCTTTATCTCGCTGATTTTCCCGTCCTGCATATGAAAGGTCTTGTCGGCGTATTCAGTAACCTCCTGGTCATGGGAAACGATTATCATAGTCTGATTATTCTCCCGAGCCATGCCACTAATCAGCTGGAGGATTTCCTCTGTTGTTTTCGTGTCCAAGTTTCCAGTTGGCTCATCGGCAAAGATAATCTTTGGATTATCGACAAAAGCCCTAGCTATACTAACCCTTTGTTGCTGGCCACCTGAAAGCTCATTAGGCTTGTGATGGATTCTATCCCCTAACCCTACCGCTCTGAGCATAGCCACTCCCTTCTCTTCCCTGGTCTTCTGGTCCGTCCCCTTAAAAAT